>JAEUTT010000493.1 GCA_016787165.1 Bacteroidia bacterium
CATGATGAATTAAAATACTGACTTTTTTGTTTACAATTATTTGTTAAAAACAAACTGTAAACTAGATAGAGTTGCTCTCTTTTTGAAGGTAATCTGAAACAAATAAATCGAGTTGGTTTATTTCACTTTCCAGCTCTGGCGATTTTTTAGGAGTATTTTGCTGTATAGCAAGCAAGTTAAGTGCGCTCATCGCTAATAAATCTTGCTTATCTCGTACCGAATAATTTTGCTCAAATTCCTTCACTTTATCGTTAATCATTTTAGCTGCATCCAACACAGCCTGCTCATCTTCTTGCTTTACAGTAAGAGGATAAGTTCTGCCTGAAATCACTATTTTTAACGATACTTCTGCCATATTTATAGTTTCAAATTCAGTGGACTTTGTTTCGCTAAATCCATGAAACATTTATGTTACTTCAAAAGCGTAATGCAACTATCTACTTCTTGCATTATCTCATCTATTTTAAGTTTTGTATCTGTAATTAATTTGTTTTGTTCTTCTGTTTTGTTTGCTAAAAGCTCGTGATTCGACTTTTCCAATGACTCTATAGTTGCCTTTTGCTCCTCAATTTGTTTAAGCGAATTTTGATAATCAACATTTAATTTATCATAATCTGCCTTTAATTGTGAATGCAAGGTTACTATTTTCTCTATTTTAGTTTTTAAATCTGTTATTGTTGATGCTAAATCATTCATAATCAATAATTAAATATATTTCATTCTCGTACAAATATAACATTGATTAATGGTTTTTACAAAAAAATTTAATCGGAACACTTATTGATAATTAAAGGGCAAATTCAAGGTAATTTTCTATTTTTGTTGAATATGACTCATTTACCCATTAAAGTACTATTATTACTGACTTTTTTCTGTATTCACTCGTTTCTTTGGGGGCAAAAAACATATCCTGTCGATTATTTTAGCAATCCTCTTAACAATAACCTTAGCCTCGCTGGCAATTTTGGAGAAATAAGACCTAATCATTTTCACGCTGGTTTTGATTTAAAAACAAATAACAGGGAAGGCTTACCTGTTTTTGCTATCGGAGATGGTTACATTTCCCGTATAAAAATTAGTCCTTTTGGTTATGGAAAAGCAATTTACATTACACATCCAAATGGCTACACAAGTGTTTATGCCCATTTGCAAAGTTTTAACAACACTATTCAACATTTTACAAAATCAGTACACTATTCAAAACAAAGTTTTGAAATAGATACACTTCTTACGCCAAACACACTTCCAATAAAAAAAGGGGAACAAATTGCCCTTTCAGGAAATACTGGTGGCTCGCAAGGTCCACATCTTCATTTTGAGATAAGAGACAGCAAAACGGAAATGCCTATTAATCCTTACTTATTTGGATACAAAATTACCGACAATGTAAAGCCAAGCATTCTAATGGTTGCCATCTATCCACTATCCGATGAAGCAAGCATTAATGGACAAAAAAGCATAAAAAAAATAAAAGCTATTTATTCAAACGAAAAATACAGCACTCCATTAAATGATACAATTACCGCAAACGGAATGATTGGATTTGGCATCGAAACCTTTGATACAGAAATCAGTGGTGGAAATAAAAATGGCGTATATTCCATTGAGCTATTAAATGGAGGCAAAAGAATATATTACCATGAAATGGAAACATTCAGCTTTGAAAATGCACGATATGTAAATGCACATATCGATTATGCCGACAAACAAAAAAGCAATAGTAAAATTGAAAAATGTTTTTTATCAAAAAACAATAAAATAGAAATCTATAAAGATGTTATAAACAAAGGAATTATTCATTTTAACGATAACGATATTCACTGGATAAAATTTATTGTGAAAGATTATGCTGGAAATACGAGTGAACTTATGCTAAAAGTGAAAGGAACAACCCAAACGATTACTACAGATAAAATAAAAACAAAAAACATATTTGATTGCACAAAAGAAAATAAATTTAACCAAGAAGAAATTGAAATAATTATTCCATCAAATGCATTGTATGATGATATCGATTTTAGCTATTCAAAAACTTCAGCTGGAAAAATTGCTTATGCTGGCATCCATAAAATACACAATACAGAAACTGCCTTACAAAAAGCGTATACTTTGCGCATTAAAACAAATAACATCCCAGATTCTCTCACCAACAAAGCATGCATTATTTCAATAAACAAAAATGGAAAAATAATTTATGAAGGGGGTACATTTGAAAACAATTGGGTTACCACTCAAACTAAATCATTTGGAAATTTTACCATAGGAATTGATAGTGCACCTCCTAAAATTTTACATTCATACAAATTTGATAGCGAGCAAAAAATAAACCTTAGCTCTAACAAAACAATCAACACTACAATTAGTGATAATTTATCAGGCATTAAAAGCTATAAGGCTACCATTGACGGCAATTGGATATTAATGGAATATGAAGCAAAGCAAAATTTACTATTTTATACTTTTGATGAAAGCATTAAAAGTGGGAATCACACATTTAAACTTGAAGTTACTGACAATAGGAATAACACATCTATCATGTTATTTAATTTTAAAAAATAATGGAACACCTTCTACTATTACACGGAGCAATTGGATCTAAACAACAATTGGAAGAGCTAGAAAAAGAGTTGAGTAACAGCTACACTGTTCATACTCTAAATTTTAGCGGACATGGTAACACAATTATGCCAAATGAATTTTCAATTCCTCTTTTTGCAAATGATGTTATTAATTACCTAAACGAGCAACAAATTAAAGATGCTCACATTTTTGGTTATAGCATGGGTGGGTATGTAGGATTGTATTTAGCTAAACACAATCCGGAAAGAGTTAAAAAAGTGTTCACTTTGGCAACAAAATTTTTATGGACTCCAACTATTGCCGAAAAAGAAATAAAAATGCTTCAAGCAGATAAAATAATTGAAAAATTACCTGCATTTGCCAATACATTAAACGAAAGGCATCAACCTAACGATTGGAAATTAGTATTGGAGAAAACAGCAATAATGATGATTGCCTTGGGGAATAAAAACGAACTTTCTATTGATGATTATAAAACAATTGAAAAATCTATTTTAATTGGAATTGGCGACTCCGATACAATGGTAACATTGGAAGAAACAATTGAGGTGTATAGAAGTATACCAAAAGCCAACTTCATGGTAATGCCTAACACTCCTCATCCTATAGAAAAAATTGACCAACTAAGATTGTGTCAAGAAATTAAACGATTTTTTAATTAATTTTGCTATTGAAAAAATTATTTGCAATCAATTCTTGTAATAACATTCTCTTACCTTGATACATTGCAGTAATCCAAGCATCGGCAGTTCCTAAACGGATACACTCTTGGCGAAAAGCTTCTGCATCTTTCAAAGTAGTAAATTCACGCATTGTAAATCTCGTAATTCCATCAGGATATGGCAACACTAATGCAGGAGGAGGTTCCAAGCCTTTTAAATTTTTATATTTAAAATTTTTCGGTTGTCGGTAAGCACCTATTTGAACTCTAAATGTTAAACCTTCTGCACAAGAACCACCTGCTTGTTCAATTAATTGATTGTAAATTCCTTTGTCATTTAAATCTTTGCCTACAAAAAATGAAAAGTCTGAAGGCGCATTTGGATTACAAGGATTTAAGTGCTCTTCCATTGTTTTTCGTGCACCAAAAAAGAAAACTGTTACAAATGATTTTGCTGCTGCCTCTTCTTTCTCCATTAATTCTTTTTTAAATTTATCAGCCTCCGCTAAGGTTTTAAAAGGACCAAATGTATAACGTGTTTTTCCATCAGGGTATTTTTTGCTTTCTATCTTCCCATACTTTTCTAAGTATTGTAATTTAAAATCATTCGGGTTATCCACCGCTGCAATTTCTACTTTATACGTTAAACCCGATATTTCAGATTTACCTTCATCCTTTTTTAAATTTTTTAACTCTTCACCCGAATTAAGAGCAATCACTTTATCTTTTTTCTTAATTACTTTCGTATCTGTTGGTTTCACATAATCTCTTCGTGTATATTCTGTTGCATAATATTGCTGAATAATTTTACGCTGACCTTTATCAGTAATAGTAACCACAATATTGTGCAATGATGTGTCTCTGTCTGCTACCTTATATTTAAAAATTTCTGCTTCTAATAAACTTTTAAACGGGCCAATGGAATAAGTAGTGTTTCCATTTTCATCCACTCTTGTTTTAACTTCGCCTAAACCCTTTAATTTTTCAGGGTTAAAATCTGAAGAATTTTCATACGTCCCTATCTCTACATTAAATTCAGTGCTATCATTTTTTACATCACCGTATTTTTTTAATAATGACTGGTAAACTCTAGCTTCGTACACCTCTGCCTGCTTTTCTTCATTGTATTTTTTTACCTGTTCATTAATTTGGTCTTGAATAACCGTTGTTGTTTCCTGTACAGAAGTAGATTCTGGGTTAGTTCCTTTAGCTACTAACTTAATGTCATTTTGTACTTGAACAAAAGTTTCCAAACTTTTTACATTTACATATTGAAATTGCGATTCATATCCCTCTACCTCAATGGCTACTTTATAAACATTTCCTGGGGTTAAAGCAATTAAATATTTTCCCGTTGACGAATTCGAATGGTAAGAACCTTGCTTTTCTCCCGTTTCTGCATTCGATACATTAATTGTAGCATCGATAGGTTTATCATCAGCAGTAACAACACCTACTACTAAAGCAAGAACAGGTTTTTCGCCTTCAAATCCTGGAGTTACTTTATATATATCTTGTTGCCCAAAACCACCTTTTCTATCAGAAGAAAAATAACCATGTTCACCATCTGCAGACAACACATAAAAACGTTCATCTTCAGTTGTGTTAATAGGATTCCCTAAATTGGTAGGAGCTTCCCATTGTCCATTTTTAAATGTAGAGTACATTATATCGTAACCACCAATACTATTATGACCTTCTGAACTAAAATACAATGTAATCCCATCAGGATGAATAAAAGGTGAATCATCATTGTATTTTGTATTAATTGCCGGACCTAAATTTTCGGCTTTCCCCCAAGTGCCATCAGGTTGCTTTTTACTCATATAAATATCTTTTCCACCCAAGCCGCCTGGTCGCTCACTCGCAAAATATAAAACCTGCTCATTCGCAGAAAGCGAAACACTACCTTCCCAATATTTTGTATTAATATTTGCATTAAGTGGTTCTGGAGCTCCCCAAACTTCTCCTTTTAAAGTACTCATGTAAATATCACCACCATCTTTATCTGTACTATGGTATACAAACAATTTTTGTCCATCTGCCGACAAGGCAATATTCGCATCATGATTTTTAGTATTGATATTCCCCCCTATACTTTGTGGTGTTTGCCATTCGGAACCAACCCTATATGAAATAAATACATCTTCATAGTAGTAGCCATAAGGATCTGGGTTAAAATTATCATCCATCAAGCCACCAGTACTATTCGGACCTGTATATGTAAATATCATAATAGACTCATCAGATGAAATTACTGGGACATACTCATTGTTTTCGGTATTAATAGTACTACCAATGTTTTCTATTTCACAATGAACTTTTAACTCAATAAAAGCCTTTCCATTTTTACTATTATCAATGTAACGCTGAGTTAATAAACGTTGATTAACCGAAGGGGACTCGGCTAAATACTTATTAAATGCTTCTATTGCCTCCTCAAATTTATAATTTAAATGAAATGCTCTTCCTATATAAAAATTAATGTCTGGCGTTTTAGGATTTGCTTGCTCTACTTGTTTTAATAGTTCAATTGATTTTAATTTTTCATCGCTCTTATATAAATAACAAATTCCCGTTCTCAATTTTAAATACAAATCATCCTGATGCGCATTAAACACATCAACATAATAAGGAAGTGCTCTTAAATAGCTACCTTCATTAAATAAAATTTCTGCAGCTTCTATTTTTTTACGTTCATCTCTACTCAGTTTTTTAAAATCAACACCAACTGACCCTTTTTGAGCAATACCAAAAAAGGAAATTGAAAGTGAGAAAACAAATAACATTATAAATTTTTTCATACGCATTTTATTAATTTCTTGGAAACACTTCTTCCATTAATAAGGATAAAAATGAAAAAAAATGAAAAGTGCCTTACAGTTGAAGCAAGCTACTTATAAACAGCAACAAGTTGAAAACCACTACATTTTTCAACCAAACACCCTTTAAAAGATAACAATAACAAGAGAAAGGCAGAAAGTAGAACATTCTTTTTTTTAGTCATCAATATTTCAGTATTTTCGTTGAATAAGTTATAATTATGGAATTCATTGACGAAAAAATAGAAGAGTATGCCTTAAATCATTCACAACCCGAAAGTGAAGTTTTAAAAAAACTGAATAGAGAAACGCATGCAAAAGTGATGCAACCTCGAATGCTCTCAGGACACATGCAAGGCAATTTTTTGGCTATGATAAGTAAAATGATTCAGCCAATGCGTATTCTTGAAATAGGAACATATACAGGCTATTCTGCCATTTGCTTAGCACAAGGACTTCAACCTAATGGAACGTTGCATACAATTGATGTGAATGAGGAATTAGAAAAAATGGTTCATTCATTTTTTAAGGAAGCTCAACTGGAAAACAAAATCACCTACCATATTGGCAATGCAATGAAAATAATACCCCAGCTAAACGAAACATTTGACATTGTTTTTATTGATGCCGACAAAAAAAATTATTCAAATTATTATGATTTAGTTTTTGAAAAAGTAAAACCCGGAGGATACATCATTGCTGATAATGTTTTATGGAGTGGAAAAATAATCGACTTGATTAAAAACAAGGATGAGGATACACAACTTATTGATGCATTTAACAAAAAAGTTCATGCCGATACACGAGTAGAGCACATGCTTTTACCTTTACGTGACGGATTAATGATTGTAAGAAAAAAATAAAATTATGATAATAGATTTAAGAAGTGATACCGTTACAAAACCAACAAAAAAAATGTTGGAAGCAATGTTTAATGCAAAAGTAGGAGATGATGTTTTTAATGAAGACCCTACAATAATTGCATTAGAAAAAAAAGTGGCCAAGCTATTTGGAAAAGAATCCGCCTTGTTTTGCCCTTCAGGAACAATGACTAACCAAATTGCAATCAAAATCCACACACAACCCGGAGATGAAGTATTATGTGATGCTACAGCTCACATTTATAATTATGAAGGAGGAGGAATTTCTTTTAATTCGGGAGTACAAGCAAAATTAATACAAGGAGAACGTGGTCGAATTTCGGCCAAACAAATTGAAGAAAGCATTAATCCAACTTTCGACTGGCTGACAAAAACAAGTTTGGTTGCCATTGAAAACACAGCTAATAGAGCTGGAGGAAGCTACTACTCCTTAAAACAGATGCAAGAGCTTGCGAGCGTTTGTAAAAAAAATAAACTAAAATATCATTTAGATGGTGCACGTATCTTTAATGCAATTGTTGAAAATAATTACACCACCAAACAGCTGGGAAGTTTATTTAATTCTATTTCTGTATGTTTATCAAAAGGGCTAGGTGCTCCTGCTGGTTCGGTGTTAGTAGGTGATGCTGACTTTATAAAACAAGCAAGAAGAGTGAGAAAAGTTTTTGGTGGTGGCATGCGACAAGCGGGCTACATTGCTGCTGCAGGTATTTATGCACTCGATAATCATATACAACGATTAAAAGAAGATCATAAAAGAGCGAAACAATTAGCAAAAACAATGAGTAAATTAAGCTATATTGATAATATACTCCCTGTTGATACTAACATATTAATTTTTAACCTTAACAATAAATTATCTCCTGAAAAATTTGTAAAACAACTCTCAGATAAAAATATAAAAGCTGTTGGCTTTGGCAAACAAGCCATCCGATTTGTAACGCATTTAGATTTTACTGATGACATGTTAACGAAAGTAGAAAAAACATTAAAAAGTATTAAGTAATGGTACTACATCAACAAAATGGAACTAAAGGAAGTTTTTTTGTGGAATTAGAAAACAAAAAAACTGCAGAAATGACTTATGTAATGGCTGGTTCAGATAAAATGATTATTGATCATACAGAAGTATCTGCCGCAATGGAAGGAAAAGGAGTTGGCAAGCAATTAGTAGCTGAAGCTGTTAATTTTGCAAGAGCAAACAAGTTAAAAATTATGCCGCTTTGCCCTTTTGCAAAAGCAATTATTGAAAAAAATAATACGTACAATGATGTTTTATTTTAAATTATAACAGATGGAGAAAGAAACTACTATTCAATATAAAAATGATAACATAACTGTATTTTGGAAGCCTCACATGTGCATTCATTCAAAATTATGCTGGCAACAATTAGGTGAAGTATTTAAACCCAAAGAACGTCCATGGGTAAAAATAGATGGCGCTACTACTGAACAAATTACTACCCAAATAAACAAATGTCCATCGGGAGCATTAAGCTATCGTTTAAATAGTGAAATAAATAATACATCAAGCACAAAAACCGACACTACAGTTGAAATAATAACCAATGGTCCAATGCTAATTCATGGTAACATTGTTATAAAAAAAGAAGGGGAAGGAGAACTCAAAAAAGATAAAACAACTGCTTTTTGTAGATGTGGGCAATCGGCCAATAAACCATATTGTGATGGCACTCACAACAAAGTAAATTTTAAAGACTAGTCAAATTTGTATGTAACAAATTTCTTTTTTTGCTCTTTGCAAATCTTTTTTGTTAAATCACGTCCTGCACTTATTGCAATTGGCAATCCACCTCCAGGCTGATTCCAATGGCTAGCCATATAAAATCCTTTTAAGTTAGGAAGTGTAAATTTAACAGGCGATAAACTAATTAAATTTTCGCCAGGCAACCAACCTTGTGTGCTACCTTTCCAATTATTAGTGTATCTTAAATAAGTTGCAGGTGTTGCAAAATCAGTTTGTTCAATTTTGTCTTTAATACCTCCTAGGCGTTCATCCAATAAATTGGTAATTGTTTCCAGCAATTGTTTTTTTACTTCGCGATATTTTGGACGATCATTTTTTCGTAGCTCAATCCAATAGTCGGCTTTTTCGGTGTAAAAACTAACAACAACAGATGTTTTACCTTCTGGAGCAAAAGTAGGATCATAATTATAAATATGTACTTCTAAACGCTCGTACTTAGTTCCATCTGGAGAAAGAATCGGCTCAGTTAATGGAAATCTTGAAAAATGAGGAAATTCTTTTAAATCTTTATTTATTCCAAACGAAAATTGTAATACACTATAAAAAACTTTTAATTTTTTTAAATCTCTTAACTGAAGAATGGTATCATTTGTATACTTACCATCCAAAGCATCGAAAATGGTCCAATTCCAATCGGCAGCAGAAATAATAGCATCAGCATAGTGTGTAACATTATTTCTCACCAACAATCCTTTTGCTTGGTTATTTTCGGTAATTATTTTTTTAACAGGGGTGTTATAATGAATTTTTCCACCTAACTCTTTATAGCGTTCTTCCAAGTATTTTGCAAATTGTAAAGACCCTCCAATAGGATAGCCTGCACTTTTTTTATCAAAAGAAGCGAGTGGCATGGTCATTACTACCATATTTACTTCTTGATCATCGTATAACAATTCAAAACTTTCTTTTAAAAATGGATTTTTTAATTTGCTTGCAAAAGTTCTGTTCGTATCATTTCTCCATTGAAATAAAAGGTACAGAAATTTAAGGTAGCGAATCATTTTTATGCCTCTAATGGTTGATTGCATAAAAGGTAATTCTTCCATTACCGGAGGCAAATCAAACTCCTGCATTGTTCTAATTGAGTTTGTTAATCGCTTAATTTGCTTTTCATCTTCAGGAGCCAAATCAAGCATATATTCTTCTAAACGATTAACATTGGTATAAAGGTGAAATGTTTTGCTCCCGTATTTATTTGCATTCACTTTTAAATCAATATCCATACGAATATCATGATTATGAAATGGGATTTTTTTCATATCTAATATTTCTGTCCACATTTTATAAAAAGAACTTCCTTTATCAGTTCCTAATATCCAATGTACACAGCCATCAAATGTAAACTCTCCTTTTTTCCAACTAGTGCAAAGTCCTCCAGGAATAGAATGTTTTTCAAAAATTTCGGTTTCAAAACCATTCATCTGCAAATAACAGCCAGTGGTTAATCCCGAAACTCCTGCTCCTATAATTTGAATTTTCATTCGATTAAATATTGATTGGCTAATATATAAACAAAAAGAGAGATGAAGCATTTCTTCTCTCTCTTTTTAGTTAAAAATATAATTCTCAATTACAATGCACCAGCAGCTTTTCTCATTCTAATAATATCAGCAAGCGACTTCACGGCTCTTTCATGTTTTTTCACAAACGGATTTTTTAAATCCCAAACATATCCTGCTAATACTGAACATATTTGTTTTTTAATTTCTTCGTCTTGGTTTTTTGAAAAGAAAATTTCGTGTAAATCACCTGTATACCAACCTGCAACATAGGTACGAAAAGTATTTATTCCTTGCATCATGTAATCGGTATACTCCTTTTGCCAATCAACAGCGTTTCCTTTTAATGCCTCACAAACCAACTTTCCTGCTTTACTTCCAGATTCCATAGCAAATGTTACACCTGATGAAAATACAGGATCTAAAAATTCTGTAGCATTACCACACAATACAAACCCATCACCAAACAGCTGTTTTGTAGAAATAGCATATCCTTCAATTGTTTTTGGTTCAAACATCATTTCTGCATCTCCAAATCGTTCACGTGTATGAACATCTGAAGCAATGATTGATTTCATTCGTTCAATAGCAGTACCAGTGTGATCATTAAAAAAGTCAGGATCGGCAACAAACCCAACTGATGTTACCCCGTTTGAAAAAGGAATAATCCATATCCAGGTACGCTGCTGATGAATAACTACAGTAATACGGTTTCCATCTACACCTTCGGGGCGTTTTAAATCTTTAAAATGTGTAAAATGTGTTTTTCTAGGATCAAAATTGGAGGGCTTATCTAATCCAAACATACGTGGAATAACCCTTCCATAGCCACTTGCATCCACAATGTATTTTGCATTTATTTGTTTTTCAACGCCATCTTTATCTACAACAGTGGTAGTGGAATTTGTTCCATCAAATACAATTTTAGTTACAGTTGTTTGATATTCTACTGGGATACCTTTTTTTTCCACTTCTGAAGCTAAAAGTTGATCAAACTGCCCGCGAGGAACCTGCCATGTCCATTTCCAACCATCAGTAAATTGGTTAGCAAAATTAAAATCACACACTTCATTTCCTCGAACAAATTTTGCTCCAAATTTTTCCTGAAATCCCGCTTTTTTTACTGCCTCCAATAAACCAGCCTCCTCCAAATGATCCATCACTCTTGGTAATAAACTTTCGCCAATTACAAATCGAGGAAATTTTTCCTTTTCAACAATCTTAACATTAAAGCCTTGTTTTTTAATCATAGATGCTGCGATGGTTCCAGAAGGCCCTGCTCCAATAACCAATACATCTGTTTGTTCGGTTGTCATACTATTTTATTTAAAACTAATGCCCAAGGATTTGTGCATTTATACATTAGACGCATCAAATGTATATAATTAAGCTAAATAACAAATAATAAATTCATTTTTTTATCGATTTTATTGCCTGATTTTTATCATTTTTTATTTTATCCAGAAATTAAACAATTGAATGTTTTGTTTGTTCAAAAGGTAATAAAAATAGTTAGTTTTGCCTTTTAATATAATTCTATATGAGAAATTTTTTTCGAACTTTAATTTATCCAATATTAACACTATTCTCATGCAAAGAAGTAAAAACCAAACCTTTTAATGAAACACCTATGGCTACAAAATCATTTTACGACTTATCCATGAAATCTATTGATGGGAAAGAGATTAATTTCTCGGTTTACAAAGGGAAAAAAGTATTAATTGTGAACACTGCTTCAGAATGTGGGTACACACCTCAATATAAAGAGCTACAAAATCTTGTAGATAAATATGGGAACAAAATAGTTGTATTAGGATTTCCTTCCAATAATTTTGGGGCGCAAGAACCTGGGAAAAACGAAGATGTTTTAAATTTTTGCAAAAAAAATTATGGCGTAACGTTTCAATTATTTGAAAAATCAGACGTAGCTGGTAGTTCTAAAAATGCAGTATACAAATGGCTTACTGTTAAAGCAGAAAATGGCTGGAATGAAGAAGAACCCAAATGGAATTTTTCGAAATATCTAATCAACGAAAATGGAGAATTAATTAAAACATTTTCGTCTGCTGTTAGTCCTACAGACAAAGAAATAATAGACCTACTTTAATTATTAATAAAATTATTTTTATAATCTATAATACTTCGTCTGATTACTTCAAAAGCTTCTTCTTTTCCATAGATATTGGCTATTTCACAAGTAGGTTTTTCGGCTCCAGGAATATTTTTATAAGTCAAAAAGTAATGCTTTAATCGATTAACAATTGCTTCGGGACAATCTTTTATATCCTTCCAATTTTTATATACTTCATCCCCTTTCATAATAGCAATAATTTTATCATCTGCTTCACCTTTGTCAATCAAACGAATTCCTCCAATAGGTATTGCTTGTAACAATATATCTCCATGCGTAACGCTACGCTCACTTAATACACAAATATCAAGCGGATCTCCATCTCCTTTTTCAACTATTCTACCTGCTTTTTGTGATGCAAATTCGGCAACTGATTCATCGCAATAAGTTTGTGGCAAAAAACCGTATAATGCAGGAACTATATTGGAAAATTTTTGCGGCCGATCAATCTTCAAATAACCACTTTTTTTATCAATTTCATATTTAACAGTATCTGTAGGAACAATTTCAATAAATGCAGTTACTTCAAAAGGTGCATTCTCTCCCAATGAAATCCCATGCCATGGATGTGCTTTAAATATTTTTGTCATTTCTTCTTTATATATTTAGAAACAAAGTATACAACCACCATTATCAGCAAAGAAACAATTAATAAAATAATTTTATTAATACCACTAGGCTGTTCATTGTGTGGTTTAAAATCCGATTGTTGCTTTATTAAATCATTTCTAACAATTAGCTTTTGAGTGCCTAGTGTTGCTTGTAAAAATAATTTTTCTTCTTCAAACGTTTTTCCTGCATTAAGTAAA
>JAEUTT010000054.1 GCA_016787165.1 Bacteroidia bacterium
AACCGCTTTTTATAAAAATATTGAGCGTTATCTTGCAAAAAAATCGACCCGAATAATTGCCATAAGCGAAAAACAAAAAGAAGAATTAACGTATATCCATAAAATTTGCAAACCCGAAAAAGTAAGCATTGTTCCGCTCGGATTTGATTTAAGTAAATTCCAAGAAAATCAAGCCTTAAAAAGAAACCAATTCAGAGAAAAATACAATTTAGCAGACGATGAAATTGCGATTTCAATTATCGGACGATTGGTTCCTGTAAAAAATCATACATTATTTTTAGAAGGAATAAAATCTGCATCCGAAAAATCCAGAAAAAAAATAAGAGCATTCATAATTGGCGATGGAGAATCAAGAACAGCAATTGAAGAGAAAGCAAAAGCACTAGGTATTCCTTTTGCGGACGCAAGCCAAGCAAACGACAAACAACTCCTAACCTTTACTTCCTGGATAAAAGATATTGATATTGCATTAGCGGGTAGCGATATTATAGCCTTAACCTCTTTTAATGAAGGAACTCCTGTAAGTTTAATTGAAGCACAAGCTGCAAACAAAGCTATTGTTAGCACCAATGTGGGAGGAATAGAAAATGTAGTACTACCTAATGAAACGGCATTGCTCTGCAATAATAACAACAATGAAGAATTTAGCAATCAACTACTCCAGCTTATTGAAGATGATAAACTTCGAAATAGTATGGCTACCAAAGGCTGGATGCATGTAAAAGAAAAATTCCACTACACCCGTTTGGTTGCCGATATGGAACAATTGTACCACCAAGCCCTAAAAAAGTAGTTCTAATATTAATTTTAGGGCATTTCAGATAATTTTATAACTTTGTTTCTTATTAAATTAAGACAATTTATGCGTAAACTACTTTTATTTGCTGGAATCGCACTTCTTTTCAGTAGTTGTGGTTGGTTAAACTCTAGTATAATGCTCAAAACAGGGAAAGGGTATAAATATTCCCAATACTCTGATTCTATGAAATCAAAAGATTATGTAATTGCTGCAAATGATATTGTAGAATTTAGAATATTTTCAAATGATGGATTTAAATTAATTGATTTAACATCTTTAAATCAAACTAACCGTGACTACCAAATGAATAACAAAATGGATTTTTTGGTGGAATTTGACGGTAATGTAAAACTACCTATTTTAGGAAGAACAAAGTTAAGTGGCTTAACTGTTCGTGAAGCAGAATTAATGCTGGAAGACAAATACGCAAGCTTTTATGTAAAACCATTTGTACTAATGACAGTGCAAAATAAACGAGTAATTGTATTTCCGGGAAGTGCGGGTGATGCAAAAGTAATTCCATTGGTAAATAATAACACAACTCTTATTGAAGCACTTGCACTTGCAGGAGGCATTGCTGATGATGGAAAAGCAAAAATGGTAAAACTTATCAGAAGAACCAGCGACAAAGACGATGTATATCTCATTGATTTATCAAAAATTGAAGGGATTAAACAAGCAAATATGATATTGCAAGCAAATGATATCATTTATGTTGAACCTCGAAGAAGATACGCAAGCAAAGTACTAGCGGAAGTTGCTCCTGTTCTTAGTTTGTTAACAAGCACACTTTTGTTAATTTGGTATGCAGATAGACTTAGATAATTAAACTCCGTAAATTATGCTACAAGAGGGTATATCAAAAACGAATGATAATTTTGAACGTTACAAAGAGCGACTTTCTAATTTTAGTGGGGAGTTTGAGTTAGGTCTGTTCCTTTTTATAGCCCGTAAAAGTATATTTTGGGTAATTCTTTTTTTTATTTTAGCATTTATAGGTGCCTTTGTATATTTAAGGTACACACCCCCTACTTTTGAATCACATAGTATTATTCAAATTCAAACAAGTAATCAAGCTAATAAAGTATTGAATGTTGAAAATATTTATGAAACAAGAAATGAATTATCGGAAGCGATTGAACTGCTACGTTCAAAAGTGTTTTTAAAACGTGTAGTTTCTAATTTACCTTTAAAACTATCTTATTATAATGAAGGAACCTTTAAAGCAAATGAGCAATACAAAAACAGCCCATACGCCATTGAATTTAAAATTAAAGATGACAATATCATTGGAAAAAAAATATATGTTGATTTTAATAATGCTACAACAGGTATTATTGAAATCAAACAACCTGGAAGTGAATTAAAAAAACAATTCATCACCAACAACTGGATTGAATTACCTGAAGTAGATATTAAAATTTCCGTATTAAATTATACTGCTATACAATCGCAGGAAGAACAGGTAAAACAAAACAACTATTTTTTTTCAATTAATAGCACAGAAGCAATTGTAAATGAATGTGCATCAAAATTAGATGTTAAACTTTTAAATGAAGGCGCAAAAACAATACTTATTTCCTATCAAGATTATAATGCTATAAAAACTACTGATATCATTAATGCCATCACCGAAGAGTACACTATTTTTGATGTTGAAAGAAAAAGCGAAAGTTCAAAAAGTATCATTGGTTTTATTGACGAACAATTGGATGTAGTTTATAATCGATTGAAAGATTCAGAAAATTCAATTCAAGCATTTAAAAAAACAAATAATGTAAATCAAAATCAAGATATTACTACCACCAATATTACACGATTAAATTCGCTTGAAGATCAAATCATTGCACTTGAATTAGAAGAAAATGTATTATCAAAAATAGAACAAAATATTGCAG
>JAEUTT010000520.1 GCA_016787165.1 Bacteroidia bacterium
TAATGATTACTTGAGTAGATAAATTTGTTTTTTTTGTTGTATTTACAAAATGAAGTGCTGATAAATTAGCTTTATTAATGGTTGATATAAAATCAAGTTTTGGAAGTTTGTTTGTAAAGTCAACTGTTCCAATAAAATCAAAATCAATATTGTCATCAGCAACATTTAGTTTTCCTTTAAAAATTTGATTGGCTACATCACCAGATATTTTAATTTTTTGATAGTCGTAACCATTAAAATACACACTATTTACATTACCATCTAAAGTTGCCTTTAGTTTCTCAATTGTAATGCCTTCTCCTTTGATTGCTACATCAACTGTGGCTTTGCCTAATGCTTTAGCACCTAAAAATGCACCAAAATCAAAAGCTGTTGATTTTATTTTTCCTTTGTAAAGCTCTATTTTTTTTTCATCATCATACCTTACTGCTAAATCGGATGAAAGCATGCCGAGTGCTGTTTTGAAATTTCCATACGCATAAAAATCACTGTAAAGGCCTGTAAATGTTCCATCAAAACTCATGTTTCCTAGCAGTTTGAAGTTTTCGGGTACTTTTAATTTTTTTCGACTTTTAAATGGAGGGATTGGAATTTGGCTTAAATCTTTGTAGTTTGTTGTAAGATTTTTTACGGATAAATAAATTAATGTTTCTTCTATATTGGGTAAGCCTGTAAGTGTAACATCACCTTTAAAATAAGTGGAAGAACCAAGTTCGATGTTCATATCCTTTCCTCTTAAATCTTTTACCGTACCACTAATTTTGCCTGTTACATTTAGCCGTTCAAAAATGCCATACAAATCGGGAGCAAAGTAAGATATATCATTCAGTTCAAGTTCTGATCGTTCAAATTCACCACTGAATTTAACTTTGTTTACAAAATCTAAAAAATCACGATACCTAGAATATTTGAATGATAAATCGGTGGCTATTTTACTTTCGGGGGTTGTTATTTTTAGTTCATCTAACTGAATCTCAATTGGACTAACTCTTACATAGCTACTCATGTTTTTTAAGATGAATCCACTTTTTTCGATTGCTGACAAATAGTTAATACTACCTCTAATAGTATCATGATTTATTTCAATGTCGGTAAATAAGCCATTGATATTTTTCGTTCTTAAATCAAAGTAATTAATGCCTGTGGTAATAAGTGTATCATGTTCGTTTTTATACGAAAAATCACCATTTACAAATGTAACTTCACCGAATTTAAGTTTCCAAGATGTACTCGTTTTCTTTGTGGTTTTTGGTCCACTATCCAAAGAATCAATAATGAATTGGAAATTAAAATCGTCATCCGCAGCATATTTGATAATTTTAGATTTAGTATTCAATAGCATCACATCTTTTACTCTTATTTCATGTGTTTCTGCATCAATTTTATCTAAGGCAAACTTTAATTTTTTAGAATAAAAAATAGTGTCTTTGTGTAAATCTTGAATATATACATCATTAACAATTAATCGTTTATAAAATCCAAATTCAATGGACCCAATTTGAACACTTGTGTTTAATTTAGTACTAAGAAAATCGGCAGTTTTGTGGCCTAAATATGTTTGAAATGAATTGATTTGAAGCAAAAGGAATAACACCACAACAATGAATACAATTGTTGCAACTATTTTAAATAATATATAAGATACTTTTTTAATACCTTTGTTTGGTTAATTATAAATTCAAGAAACAGCACGAAGTTAATCAATATGAGCAAAATTATCACCATTTTAGGGATTGAATCGTCTTGTGATGATACTTCAGCTGCCATTATTCAAGATGGCAAAATGCTTGCCAATGTTATTGCCAATCAAAAGGTGCATGAATTATACGGAGGAGTAGTTCCTGAACTTGCTTCTAGAGCACACCAATTAAACATCATTCCTGTAATTGATCAGGCTTTAAAAAGAGCCAATATTTCAAAAAAACAAATTGATGCGGTTGCTTTTACTCGCGGACCTGGCTTGCTGGGTTCATTGTTAGTAGGAACTTCATTTGCAAAATCTTTTTCATTGGCGTTAAATATTCCTTTGATTGAAGTAAATCACATGCAAGGCCATATTTTAGCTCATTTTATTGACGATCCAGAGAATATGGGAAAACCTAATTTCCCTTTTTTATGCTTAACAGTAAGTGGAGGGCATACTCAGATTGTTAGAGTGAATGATTTTTTTGATATGGAAATTTTGGGTGAAACAATTGATGATGCAGCAGGAGAAGCATTTGATAAAGTTGCAAAAGTATTGGGTTTGCCATACCCTGGTGGGCCATTGGTTGATAAATATGCTAAAGAAGGTAATGCTAAAGCATTTAAATTTTCACGACCTCAAGTAGCTGATTTTGATTTTAGCTTTAGTGGTTTAAAAACCAATGTGATGAATTTTATTAATCAAGAAACGCAAAAAAACGAGCACTTTATTACAGAAAATTTAAAAAATATTTGTGCTTCAATTCAATATACGATTATTGATATTTTAATTTCTAAATTGTTAAAAGCCTCTGATGAAACAGGAATTACAGAAATAGCAATTGCTGGTGGGGTATCTGCAAATAGTGAGTTAAGAAAACGGTTATTAGAATTTAAAGAACAAAAAAATTGGAATGTATATATTCCTAAATTTGAGTATTGCACCGATAATGCAGCTATGATAGCAATTACAGGTTATTATAAATATTTGAAGAATGATTTTACAAACCAGTCAATCGCTCCTAAAGCCCGATATTCTATCTAAACATGAACAGACGATATGCTATTTTTGTTTTTTTGTTTGGACTTACAGTTGGTTCTGTTAATGTTTTTGCTTATGAATTAGGTGATACGGTTAGTTTAAAAAAAAATAAAACAGCTTCAAAAAAAGAATATCCCTATCAGCCTACAGTGTTTAAAACGAGTCCTACTGCATTTTTGTGGGGAGGAGTTTTTCCTCTTACTTCCGAATACCGATTTATGGTTGAAATGCCTAGTGCAAGAGCACAATCAGAACAAATAGCAATCTCTGTTTTAGGTAAAAATATTTTTTGGACAGCAATGGAAAGTTCTGCTAATGTTTCTACCGATAGAATGTTAAAGGTTAAAGGCTGGCGTTTGCAATATGCTCATAAATATTATTTAGTGAACAAACGACATCATTCGCCTTATGGATTTTATGTAGGACCACTTATTTCGTATACAAACGCCAAAATTTCAATAGGTTTAAACAGGTATTATTCACAAGCTTATTTTGATGTTCGAAATTTTAATGCCAATTTAATGATGGGTGTTCAATTTGGAAAATTTAAAAGAACTACAATGGATATTTATTGGGGAATAGGGTACAAGCACAATGAAATTTATTATCATTCCAATACGTTTAAGAGTTCTGTTATAGATACTAGAGAATTTGGAGATTTTTATAGCTCGAATGTGAATTTGGTGTTTGGTATAAATTTGGGCTATTCTCTTTAATCGTTTGCGAGTATATTTTCTCCGGAAAATTGAAGTTCAAACAATCGTTTGTAAGCACCATTTAATTTCAAAAGTTCTTGATGGTTTCCTTCTTCAATAATTTCACCTTTATCTAAAACTATTATTTTATCAGCTTTTTGGATAGTTGCTAATCGATGTGCAATAATAATTGATGTTCTATTTTCCGTTAATTTACTAATAGCTTCTTGTATTAATTGTTCTGATTCAGTGTCAATGGATGAAGTTGCTTCATCTAGTATTAATATTTTGGGATTGTAAATGTAGGCTCTGATAAAAGAAATTAATTGTCGTTGACCAACAGATAGCATAGCACCTCGTTCTTTCACATTGTAACTATAGGCATCCGGAAGTTTAGCAATAAAATCATGTGAGCCTATTTTTTTTGATGCTGCTATCACTTCATCAAGTGGTATTGAGGGGTTATTTAAAGTGATATTATTATATATAGTATCTGAAAAAAGAAATACATCTTGAAGTACAACTCCAATATTTTTTTGTAATGAGGCAAGTTCGTATGTTCGAATGTTATTTGCATCAATTAAAATTTCACCTTTATTGTATTCATAAAATCGGCTTAATAAATTAATAATAGATGATTTACCTGCTCCAGTTGCTCCAACAATAGCAATTTTTTCTCCCGATTTTGCTTTAAATGAAACATTTTTTAATACCCAATCAGTATCATTATATGCAAACCATACATTCTTAAATTCAACTTCACCTTTTGTGTTTTCTAAATGTTGAGTTCCATTGTTTTCAATTTGCTCTTCAGTGTCTAGTAAATTAAAA
>JAEUTT010000547.1 GCA_016787165.1 Bacteroidia bacterium
GCTACCTCTGCTTCCGATGATGATTTTACGATTCATTGATTAATTTAATGGAACACGTGTTCCATTAAATTAATCAATGAATCGTAAAATCATCATCGGAAGCAGAGGTAGCGAACTTGCATTATGGCAAGCTAATCATGTATTACGTAAAGTTCAAAAATTGGGCTTAACTGCCGAAATAAAAATTATTAAAACACAAGGCGATCAAATTCAACATTTGAGCTTCGATAAATTGGAAGGAAAAGGTTTCTTCACCAAAGAAATTGAAGAAGCATTGTTGAATAAAGAAATTGACTTAGCAGTTCATTCACACAAAGATTTACCTACCACATCGCCCGAAGGATTAAAAATTGCTGCTGTATCGGAACGAGAAGATCCTGCAGAATTAATTTTGGTTAGAAAAGAAAGTGTAGATAAAACACTTAAATATTTATTCAAAAAAAATGCAATTGTGGGTACTTCTTCTGCTCGCAGAAAATCACAATTACTTGCTTTTAGGAGCGATATTAAAATTGAAGATTTAAGAGGCAATGTGCCAACACGCATCCAAAAATTACGTGATAAAGGATACGATGCCATTATGCTTGCTGCTGCGGGTGTTGAACGTTTAAAAATTGATTTGAGTGAATTTAAAGTTTTAAGATTAGACCCCAAAGAATTTATTCCTGCACCGGCACAAGGTGTTTTAGGATTACAAATTCGTGAAGATGACTATGAATTGTTTCAATACATCAATATATTATATTCCGAAAAAGTAGAAGATATAATTGGTGTTGAACGTAAGGTGTTAAATCTTTTTGATGGTGGCTGCCAATTACCACTTGGCGTTTATTGTATAAAGGAAGATAATAAATTTAAAGTGTGGGCATCTAAATCGGATAATTGGGACACAATGCCTAAACGCATTTATAAAGAATCATTTACGGATGAAGGATTTGCCCAAAAAATTGTTGAAGCATTAAATTCCATTTCTCCTAAAAAGGTTTTAATTACACGTGATTTAGAAGAAAACTCTTTTTTTAGAAAAACATTAGAAGGAAATGGATTTGAAGTAAATGGTATTTCCTTTATTGAAACAAAAGAAGTAAAATTTACAACTTGTCCGCAAACCGATTGGGTGTTTTTTGCAAGCAGTAATGCGGTAGATTTTTTCTTTCAACAAAATCCGGAATTAAAACCAAAAGTAAAATTTGGTGTGATTGGTAAATCAACAGAAGCTACGTTGAAAAAACACAATAAAAATGCTGCATTTGTTGGTAGCATTAATGATACGAAAGTAGTTGGAAAAAAATTCGCAAAGGCGGTAGGAATGGAAACTGTTTTGTTTCCACAAGCAAAAGGAGGATTAAGAACCATTCAGCAACAATTTGAAGAGCAGAATAATTTAACCGATTTAGTGGTGTATGAAACAGGTAAAAAAGAAAATGCTTCAATACCTGATGCCGAAATACTTGTATTTACAAGTCCGTCAAACGTTGATTCCTTTTTTACAAAAGCAAAAATTTCGGATAAACAGCGAGTAGTTGCAATAGGAAAATCAACCGAAAAAAAATTAAATGAATATAAAATGGAGAACATTATTTTGCCTGCATCATTTGATGAAGTAGGATTGGCAGAAGCTGTTTTCGGGATTTGATAG
>JAEUTT010000549.1 GCA_016787165.1 Bacteroidia bacterium
GCTGTAAAATGCAAACAAATCGAACCTACTTATTTATTGCTATTTCGTCAATTGCACTTTTGACAATTGTACTTATTCAAGTAAACTGGATTATAAAAACTGCTCATATAAAAGAGGATTTATTCAACGAAAAATTAAAAATTGTTTTAGCAAGAACCACTGAAGCTTTGTCTGCTGATAAACAAGCTTGTGAGCACATTGAATCAGGTAAAGAAAAGTTAGAAAAGCAAAAAATAGATTCATTGCTTGTTCATTACATGAATTATTATAATTTTCATGTGAACTATTCTTATGAAATCATACACCATACATTATTTACTGATTCGATAAAGAGCCCTGAAAATGCTGCTTGCTATGATGCAAGTTTGCATGAAGCTGCTCATAAAAATAAATGGGAACTCATATTAATTATAGAAAGTAAAAACTTTGTGTTCGAAGAAGTAGGAATGCTTTTTATTGCTTCTATCATTCTCATACTTGTGGTTATTATTTTATTTTGGCGAAGTGTTCAATCGCTTATTAAGGAGAAAAAAATATCGGAATACACAACCGAATTTTTAAATAACATGACACATGAATTTAAAACTCCTTTAACCAATATTGCTTTGGCAACCAAAATGATTGTTAAAGATACAGCTACACCCAAAGAAAATAAAATAAAAGAGTATTCAGGGATAATATTAGAAGAAAATGAAAAATTGCGATTACAAGTAGAACAAGTACTAAGTATGACAGCACTTGAAAAAGGAGAAATTCCTTTACAAAAAACAGAATTAAATGCTCATCAACTTATAACAGATGCAGTAAAGTACATTGCTATTCAAATTGAGCAAAAAAAAGGAACACTTATACTAGAGTTACTTGCCGAAAATAGGATAATACGTGGAGATAAAGTACATCTTATAAATGCTTTTTCGAACTTGATTGACAATGCCATTAAATATTCAAAAGAAAAACCGGATATCTTGATTAACACATTTAATAATGAACAAAACATAATTATTGAAGTTGCAGATAAAGGAATTGGAATAGCCTACGAATATCATAAAAAGGTGTTTGAAAAGTATTTTAGAATTCCTAAGGGAAATATGCATGATGCAAAAGGGTTTGGTCTTGGCTTGTCATATATCAAAAAAATAATTGAATTACATCAAGGCGACATTACATTATATAGTGAAAAAGGTAAGGGAACAACATTTATAATTACATTGCCAAATGTTTAAACAAAAATTAAATATTTTATTAGTAGAAGACGATCTTAATTTAGGTATTCTGTTGGTTGATTATTTAGAAACAGAAGGTTTTAATGCAAGATTATGCAAGGATGGAGAGTTGGGATTAAAAGTATTCCAGGAAGGCCTATTTGATTTATGTTTGTTAGATGTAATGTTACCAAAGTTAGATGGATTTTCATTGGCAAAAGCTATTCGATTAAAAAATAAAACTGTTCCCATTATTTTTATTACTGCAAAATCATTAAAAGAAGATAAGTTAATAGGCTACGATTTGGGTGCTGATGATTATATAACAAAACCTTTTGATGAAGAAGAATTACTATGGAAAATAAAAGCGGTGATTAGAAGGGTTCCCGACACCAAAGATGAAGAAAAAATTGCTTTAATCGGAAACTATATATTTGATTATCGGAATCATACAATTGCATTCGGAAATACCTTAAAACGAATCACTTCAAAAGAAAGTGATATTTTAAACTACTTATATTGCCACAAAAATAAAGTAGTAAAGCGCGAAGAATTGTTAACAGAAATTTGGGGCGAGAACGATTATTTTTTAGGTAGAAGTTTAGATGTATTTATCAGTAAAATCCGAAAATACTTAAAAGATGATGCCACATTAAGCATTGAAAATGTGTTTGGTGTTGGCTTTATTTTTAATGTTCCTGAATAGAATCACGAACAATTTGGTTTTCAAATCTGCTTTTTAGAATAATTTTCTCATGACCATTATTGAGGGCTTGACTCCACTTTTTCCATTTTTTTAGTCTGTTAAATATTAAATTTGTATACATACTACTTAGGGTTGCTTAAAAACAACCAAAAGTAGTGGAATTACAACTATAAGTAGTTGACTATTTTTGATTTTGGAAATGCGCCAAAATACCTTTGTGCCATTAAAAATCTAAAAAAATTAAAGCTATGTTAAACACAAAAATGATTGGCAATAAAATTGCCGAAGCTCGAAAAAAATTAAATATTTCTCAAGCGCAGCTTGCAGAGCAGGTTTCAATTAGTCCTCAGGCGGTAGGCAAATGGGAGCGTGGTGAGTCCATGCCCGATATTACTACATTAAATCGGCTTGCTGAAATTTTTGGAGTTGACCTAAACTATTTTTCGGAAAATGTTTATGTTGTTGAACCCAAAGTAAAAACTGGAGATTTAACAGAAAAACAGGTGGATGATTTTTCCCCATCGATAAATACAAAAAAGCATGATTGGAATTGGGATATGTCAAAAGGTAATTGGCTTGATGCTGATTTTTCGGGTTTAAAGAATTTAAAAGAAAAATTTAGTTCTTCGAATATGAAAAACTGCAAGTTTATTAAATCTGATTTGTCGGGACTTATGTTTGGAAACAATAATATCGAAAATTGTGATTTTTCTTTTTCCGATATTAGAAACAGTAAAATACAATCCTCTAATTTA
>JAEUTT010000553.1 GCA_016787165.1 Bacteroidia bacterium
GGTGCTACTGCAAAAGGTTTATCAGCTGATAAACTTGAAAAAATTTGGACCGACTGGGAAAAATTTGCACAGTATGCATTCAATAAATCACATTCAACCTGTTATGCATTTGTTGCTTTTCAAACAGCATATTTAAAAGCACATTATCCGGGAGAATACATGGCATCGGTGCTTACGCATAACTTGAGTAACATCGATAAAATTACTTTCTTCATGGATGAGTGTAAGCGAATGGGTGTGTCTGTACTTGGTCCCGATGTAAATGAAAGTTCGTACCAGTTTAGTGTAAATAAAGCCGGACAAATACGTTTTGGAATGGGTGCTGTTAAAGGAGTAGGGGAGGCAGCCGTTATTTCTATTGTTGAAGAGCGTGAAGCAAACGGACCATACAAAAGTATTTTTGATTTAGTTCGTAGAATAAATTTACGTGCTGCCAATAAAAAAACATTTGAAAGTTTAGCATATGCAGGAGGATTTGATTCCTTTGGCATTCCACGTTCTACCTACTTTTTTACCGATGGAAATGATAATATTAATTTTTTGGAAAAAGCTATTCGTTATGGAAACGGCCATCAAGAAGGAGCCAACTCATCACAAGTATCCTTGTTTGGTGAAGAAAGCGCTGTAGAAATGCCTGAGCCAACAATTCCAGTTTCTGAAGCATGGAGCAATTTAGAGCAATTACGTTATGAAAAAGATGTGGTTGGATTTTTTATTTCCGGACATCCACTGGATACATATAAATTGGAAATTGATTTTTTCTGTTTTCATTCGGTAAATGATGTTAAAAAAATAGAAGAAAATAAAAATAAAGAATTAGTGTTTGGTGGTATTGTTACCAATGTACACAATGGTATTACCAAAACAGGTAATCCATGGGGTAAAATTACGATTGAAGATTACAATGAATCTATCGATTTAGCATTTTTTGGTGAAGACTATGTAAAGTTTAAACAATACATGGTAACAGGATTATTTTTACATATTAGAGGAAAAATCTCTGAACGATTCCGCAATTCGGGTAACTGGGAGTTTAAAGTATCAAATATTCAATTGTTATCGGAACTAAGAGATAAAATGGCAAGAAGCATCACTGTTAATGTTCCTTTGCAAATAATTTCAGATGATTTTATTGCTAAATTCAATTCTATTATTTCTGAAAATGAAAAGGTACAACCACGCAATTGTTCATTACGATTTAAAATTATTGATACCGATGAAAATGTAGCGGTTGATTTACCTTCAAAACGTATTAAAGTAAACCCTAATAATGAGTTTTTAGAAATGCTCAAAGAAAATAATTTAGAGTTTAGGTTAAATTAATTTTTTTCTTAGTCCATTTCTACATCAGTATCATTTTATCGTAAATGTCATTTCGAGCTAGTCGAGAAGTATTTGATTAGTTTTAATTAAAGCCTTCCCGCTTTCTCGACAGGCCTGCCTGGCAGCAGGCAGGCTCGAAATGACCGCACACAGATATAAATTTATCTTTGTAATTATAATCACCTTTAAATTCCTATTATATTTACACTTTAACGATAAAAATTAATTATAAAATCAATGGTTCGTTTCATCCTCTTTTTTTGTTGTACTATTTTTTTCAGCTCCTGTAGCTTTAATAAATTGTTTCTTGCTCCGTATAAAATACCTGCAGATGCAAAGTATGCCAAACTGCCTCGCAAAAATGGAGATACTACCAAAGTATATTTTAATGGTGAAGCACATCAACCTGTGTTTACTAAAAATGGGAATGATACGATACAAACTGGTTATACCATTGAAAGTGTTGTGTTTACAAGTAAAAGTGGGAACCAATTAAACGGTTGGTTTATTAAACCTAAAAATGGAATTGTAGAAAACACGATTATTCATTTTCATGGTAATGCAGGTAATTTATTGTATCAATATGCTGCAATGGTTCCTTTGGTAAATAAAGGATTTCAAATTTTTATGTTCGACTATAGCGGTTTTGGTTTTTCGGAAGGCAAGGCTACACGTAAAAATGTATTAATGGATGCTCATTCGGCACTTGATTATATAAAAACACGAGAAGAAGTTAAAGGAACTAAATTGGTAATTTACGGACAATCATTGGGTGGTCATTTGTCGGCAGTAGTTGCAAAAGATAGGCAAACAGAAATTGACGCCTTGGTGATTGAAGGAGCATTTTCATCGCATCATGATGTAGCTACGTACTTTGTTCGCAGATTGGTATTAATTGGTAGCATTGCTCGTGTGGTTGTGAGAGATGGTTATTCGGCAAAGCGTTCAATAAAAGATTACAAAAAACCGTTGCTGGTGATTCATAGCACCGTGGATGAAACAGTTCCATTTTACATGGGAAAACGAATTTATAAAAAAGCAAAATCAAGTACAGTAAAAGAATTTTATCAAATAGATAAATGTCATATTTGCGGGCCAATTTATTTTACTGATGAAATAGCGGAAAAAATTCGTAAACTGCTGCAGTGATGAATTTACTGGATATGTTGGTGATAACACCAACATAGGCTAAAAAGGCTTACACACCTTCTCGACTTCGCTCGAACTGACACACAGACGAAATACCAATCCCACAATCAACAATTAACCACTCAACCAATTAACTATATTCCCAATTTTATTTACATATTTGTAGTATGATTATTTTCCCTAATGCAAAAATTAATATAGGATTAAACATTGTAGAAAAACGCAATGATGGTTTTCATTCCATCGAAAGTGTATTTTATCCGGTGAATGTGTGCGATGCATTGGAAATAGTTGAGCATTCCGGAAATGAAGATGTCATATTCAGTTCTTCAGGAATAGAAATTCCCGGGGATGCAAAAGATAAT
>JAEUTT010000558.1 GCA_016787165.1 Bacteroidia bacterium
CAATTATAGATTGTTTAAGCATTTCTTTTTTAGTTTTGCGATTATTGATTGAAAGTAATATTGCGGGCAATAAAATTAAATTGCTCGTCATTGCTATTAGTAGTGTTAATGAAACTAAAATTCCCATTGCTACGGTTCCCCCAAAGCTAGATGCAGCAAAAATTGCAAATCCACTAAATAAAATTACTGTTGTGTAGAACATGCTTAATCCCGTCTCTCTTATTGTTATTGATATTGCTTGAGGGACACTTCTTCCTGGGATTTTTAATTCTTGTCGATAACGTGTAAGGAAATAGATCGTGCCGTCAGAAGATATTCCAAATGCTATGCTAAAGATTAAAATTGTTGTTGGCTTGAAATTAATACCAATAAATCCCATTACGCCTGCTGTAATTATTAGTGGTATTAAAACGGGTATTTTCGAAAGAATTATAATTAGTAAAGATCTAAACAAAAGTAGAGCAACAAGCGTTTCGAGTACAATTTCTATTGCCAGACTTTCATATAAGTTTTTTAATAAATAATCGTTCGATTTTAAAAAAACAAGGCTGTGTCCTGTTAATTTAATATCAAATTCAGAAGGAGGAAAAATACTATCAATTTTTGGTTTTAGTTCATTTACTAATTCTTTAATCCGAACAGATCCAATGTCGGCCATTTGGAAGCTGATTCGTGTAAACCTCTTTGTGCTATCAATAAAAAAATTCAGTTTGTTTTTTTGCCCTGTTAGCGTTCCTGAATACTCAGATAATGATTTCAGGTCTGATATTCCAGGTATTTTATAATACTTTGATTTTCCTCCTCTGTAAGCTTGGTAGGAAAATTTTATACCTTCTGCAATTGAAATTGGTTCTGAAAATTCCGAATACAAAGCAAATGCTTTTTGGAGTGTATTTATTTTGTATAGAATAGCCCCATTGTTAGCTGTAATGCCACCTTCTTTTTTCGTGTCAATAATTATTTCGAAAGGCAGAACTCCATTAAAGTTCTTTTCAAAAAAATGTAAGTCTTCATATACGGGGTCTTTTTTAGGAAGGTCATCTACTACAAACCCTAATATGTTTATTTTAGTCATTCCCCAAAAACCGAGAAGAGTAATAATTGTAACATATGCATAGATATAAGCCCTTTTATGTTGAACTAGTTTATCTATTTTTGATAATAGTTTATTGACGAGTTTTGCATCAAGATGATTCGTGTGTTTTTCTTTTGGAACAGGCAGATAAAAAAGAATAGTGGGGACTACAATCATACTTATAAAAAATGTTAGCATTACTCCAATTGAGGCAACTATTCCGAATTCAACAAGCATGGGGCTATTTGTATAATATAGAACTCCAAAACCAATAGCTGTTGTTACATTGGCTAAAATTAAAGTGACTCCCATTATTACCAACATACGGGTAAGTGCTTTTATTTTGTTTTTGTGAATAACATATTCCGCATGATATTTATTAATCAAAAACACACAGTTGGGAATGCCAATAACAATAATTAGTGGTGGTATCAAACCAGATAGGATAGTAATTTTATATCCCAATAATTGCATCACTCCCAGAGACCAAATTACTCCAATCCCTGCTACTATTAATGAAATTACTACTGAAGAAAATGTTCTAAAAAATCCCCATAAAATTATAGCAGTAACAATAATAGCTAATGCCATAAATAAGCCCATTTCTCCTGACACTTTTTTCATAATATGCGTTCGGATATATGGCATTCCAGAATAATGAATTTTTACATTGTTATTTTTTTCGAAAACAGATGTAGCCATCATAATATTTTTTACAATACTTATGCGATTTATACTATTTAAATCTTTGCTATTAAATGTTATCGCCATTAATGTAGCCCCTGTTTTTTTGTTAAAAACCAGCCCTTCATAAAACGGGAGATTGTAGATGAGCTCTTTAATTGTATCCAACTCTATTTTTGAATAATTTTTTGATGGAGTAATTGGCTTGAAATCAAATTTATTTAAGCTGTCGTTTCTATATAGATTATATAAATTTGAAATAGACATAATGTCCTTTATTCCATCAATAGCTTTTATTTGTATTCCTAATTTTTTCCATTCATTAAACAGTTTTTCATCAAACATTTGAGCGCTAGAAAAGCCTAATACCATAACATTTCCATCCTCTCCAAACTTTTTTTTGAATTCCAAATATTCGGAATAAGTAGAGTCGTCATCAGGAAGTATGCGAGCAAAGTCGTATGATAGCTTTATTTTTGAAGTTTCAAATATCATAAAGCCTGTAATAATAAGTACGATTATTACTAAAGTTAATTTTCTTCTAATTATTTTGCTAGCAATTATTTTCCACATGATTTATAAATTAATGTTTTAATGGTCTTTTTTTTATAATTCCGCCTATTGTATCTTTTACACTATTCATAACGATAAAAGCATTTTTATCAATTTTCATTATTTCTGATTGAATTTTTGCTATTTCTAATCTTGTAATTACAGAGTAAATAACATCAATTTCATTTGAATTGTCCCCCCGTTTTCCATACCCTCTTTTCCCATTATAAATAGTAACCCCTCTTTCTAAATCCTCTGTTATCATTATTCTTATTTCTTCGCTATGAGACGATATAATAGTAACTCCAATATACTCTTCAACACCTTCAACGATGAAATCAATTGTTTTTGCTGCCGACATATATGTTAATATTGAGTATAAAGCAATTTCAATAGAAAGCAGGTAGGCGGCAATACTAAATATGAGGATGTTAAATGTTAGTATAATATCGCCAATTGTTAAGCCCGTTTTTTTAGTTAAATAAATTGCTAATACTTCTGTTCCATCCAATACAGCGCCACCCCTAATTGCAAATCCAATCCCTGCTCCTAGAAAAAATCCCCCAAAAACCGATACGAGAAGTTTATCAGAAGTAATTACAGGATAATGAATAAATGTAATTGCGAGAGCTAAGCCGCATATAGCGATTACGCTTTTTATAGCAAAACCTTTCCCTATTTGTTTGTATCCTAATACAATAAAAGGACTATTTATTAAAATGATTAATAATGGGAGAGGTATGGCTGTTACTTTTGACGTAAGTAAGGATATGCCTGTAACGCCTCCATCAATAAATGAGTTAGGCAAAAGAAAACTTTCTAGTCCGAAGCCAGCGGAAATTACGCCCAAACCAATGAGAAAGAAATTTTTTAACCAGTACCATATTGTTATTTTTAATTTGTATAGCTCTTTTGATATATCATATTGATTTATGTTTTTAGGACTTGGTTTATTTTGATGTTTTCTTTTTATGTTGCTAATAATTAGCTGTTGAAAAAATGGATTCATCGCTTAGCCAATTAAAAGTTTTAATAAAATCACGATTCCGATTAATGCAATTGAAATAATTATAACAGGGCCTACACCTGACTCCTTTTTGTCATTTTTGTTCATATGTTCTAAATTATTTTGTTAGTTAAGTAAAAACAGAATTAACCATACGTTTGTATAGTCAATAAATAAAAAAAACATACTTAAATCAAATAAGAAGGCTCCTATTTACAATATAGAGTGGAGTTAATTGGGAGTATTGCTTGTAGCGATAAGAAGAAAAAATTGGTTGGTTCTCAATGTCTTTTAATATTAATGAGTTTGAACTTTGTAAAAGGTCCTTTTTTAGTGTTGTAATCGTTCT
>JAEUTT010000582.1 GCA_016787165.1 Bacteroidia bacterium
CATGATCGCAACCGATTGCTATTTTCATTTGTTTTTTTGTTTGTTTCGGGCAAAGCCCGTAAAAATTTTAATTATTGTTTATTAATCAAAGGTTATCAACCATAATTAACACGCTTGTAAAGTTGAAAAATAAAGCGCTGATAATTAACACTCTAGTTTTTATTTTATTAACACCAAACCTGTTGATAATAAAAGGTTTTGTTATAAATGTGTAGAAGATTTTTCTTGCTTTGTTAAATTACTTTATTGCTTGTATTAATTTTTGATACTTCCTACAAAAACTTACAAGTATTTTATACATAAAATCAACAATTTTATAACATAATTAACAGTACTTTTGCAAAGAAGTTATTAGGTGAAAAGGATGCTAACACAATGTTGATAAAGTAAGAAAATACTATTAGTCAATACATTATAAAATAAGAACTTTTTAATAGCTGTTAATGAATGGTGATAAACAATAAATACAAGCACTTTTATTTTATTTTTTACACTTAACTAACAGACCAATAACAACAACAATTTTTATTTAAAATTTAAAGAAATATATTATTATTGATATGGGAGAAGATTTGCAAACAAAAGGTTTTTTAGATATTCCGGTGGATTTATCACTAGATTTGTTCGCTGAAATAAATAAACTTAAAAAAGAAAAAAATGCTATCATTCTTGCCCATTACTACCAAGATGCCGATATTCAAGATATTGCTGATTATATTGGCGATAGCTTGGGACTTTCGCAAGAAGCTGCAAAAACCGATGCGGATATTATTGTGTTTGCGGGAGTACATTTTATGGCCGAAACAGCTAAAATTTTATCACCTACAAAAAAAGTTTTATTGCCCGATTTAAAAGCTGGTTGTTCATTAGCCGATTCTTGTCCGGCTGATAAGTTTGCTGAATTTAAAAAACAACATCCGGATCATTTGGTTATTTCATACATTAATTGTACTGCAGAATTAAAAACACTTACAGATATTGTTTGTACATCAACTAACGCATTACAAATTATTGAAAGCCTTCCTAAAGAGCAAAAGATAATATTTGCCCCCGATAAGAATTTAGGTGCTTATATCAAGAAAAAAACGGGTCGTGATATGGTTTTGTGGGATGGAGCTTGTATGGTTCATGAAATATTTTCTCTTGAAAAGATAGTGAAGTTAAAAAATCAACATCCTGGTGCATTACTTTTAGCTCATCCAGAATGTGAAGCTAATTTATTAGATATAGCAGATTATATTGGAAGTACTACTGGAATACTTAATTATGCTACTAAATCGTCAGCTAATGAGTTTATTGTAGCTACAGAGGCAGGAATTATTCATCAGATGCAGTTAAAAAATCCAAACAAAACGTTTATTCCTGCTCCACCAAACAATTCTTGTGCGTGTAACGATTGTCCGCACATGAAACTAAACACACTGGAAAAGCTTTATAACTGTTTAAAATATGAACAACCAGAGATTTTAATGGATAAAGATTTGATCGAAAAAGCCCGTAAACCAATTGAAAAAATGTTGGAATTATCCGCAAAATTTGGTTTATAGTTTATATAATTTATTGATTTACAAATAATTACAATTTATATTTAGGTTATCATTTATAATTTTATCTACCTTTGAAAAATTTTTATCATGAGATTAATCTTTCCTTTAATTTTGGTTTTTGCTGCCCTTATTTGGGCTTCTTATGCTTATTTCTTTAAGAAAGATATTAAGTTGGCAAAACAAATAATTAGTTATACAAGCTTTTTTGCTGTAATATGGATTGGAATATTCTTTCTAATTTTTTATAAATAATGTTTAAAGAATACGATGTAATAGTTGTTGGTGCAGGTCATGCTGGCTGTGAAGCTGCTGCTGCTGCTGCAAATATGGGCTCTTCTACTCTATTGATTACAATGAATATGCAAACCATTGCACAAATGAGTTGTAATCCTGCAATGGGTGGTATTGCAAAAGGACAAATTGTTCGTGAAATAGATGCTATTGGAGGTTATTCAGGAATAGTTACAGATAAAACAGCTGTTCAGTTTCGAATGTTAAACCGTTCAAAAGGTCCGGCAATGTGGAGTCCTAGAGCACAAAGTGATCGTCATCGTTTTGCTGAAGAATGGAGAATAATGCTTGAAAATACACCTAATCTTGACTTTTGGCAAGATATGGTAAAAGCGTTACTCGTGGAACATGGTAAGGTTGTAGGTGTAATTACCGGTATGGATCTTGAAATTAGAGCCAAAGCTGTAGTACTTACCAATGGAACTTTTTTAAATGGAATAATTCACTTAGGTGAAAAACAATATGGTGGCGGAAGAGCCGGAGAAAAATCAAGCACAGGAATTACCGAACAATTAATTCAATTAGGCTTTGAAGCCGGCAGAATGAAAACAGGAACGCCTCCTCGTGTAGATGGACGTTCATTGGATTATTCAAAAATGGAAGTACAACACGGTGATGAAAATCCGGCTAAATTTTCGTATTTAGATGTTCCACAATTTGCTTTTAGAAAAAAGAGAACAGATGCATTTGTAAATGGACCGGAATTACAAATGCCTTGTTATATAACTTACACCAATGATGAAGTTCATGAAATACTAAAAACGGGTTTTGAAAAATCACCAATGTTTGCCGGACGAATTCAAGGATTAGGACCAAGATACTGTCCGAGTATTGAAGATAAAATTACGCGTTTTGCTGAACGCAATCGTCATCAAATTTTTGTAGAACCCGAAGGATGGAATACCGTTGAAATTTATGTAAATGGTTTTTCTACATCCTTACCCGAAGATGTTCAATACAAAGCATTGAAGAAAATACCCGGTTTTGAAAACGTAAAAATGTTCCGTCCAGGGTACGCCATTGAGTATGATTATTTTCCTCCGCAACAATTGGCGTTAACATTAGAAACAAAGTTGGTAGATAATTTATATTTTGCAGGTCAGATTAATGGAACAACAGGATATGAAGAAGCGGCTTGTCAAGGATTGATGGCAGGTATAAATGCCCATTTAAAAATTAAGGGTAAAGAACCATTTATATTAAATCGTTCGGAAGCATACATTGGAGTTTTGATAGACGATTTGGTTACCAAAGGAACAGAAGAGCCTTATCGTATGTTTACTTCACGTGCGGAGTATCGTATTTTATTACGACAAGATAATGCTGATATTCGTCTTACACCAAAATCATTTGAGCTTGGATTAGCATCTCAAGAACGATTAGATAGAGTAAACGAAAAAATAAAAAATGCCCAAGAAATAATAAAGTATTTTAAAACAGAAAGCATAGACCCGGAAGAAATTAATCCGGCATTAGAAACAATAGGCTCCTCTCCTATTGTACAAAAAGTAAAAATGTTTGGCGTTTTAACCCGTCCAACAATTACGCTTTTAGACTTTGCATTAAACTCTCCAAAGGTAAAAGAGTTTATTTCAAAGTACGATTTAGATAGTATTGAGCAAGCCGAAATTTTAATGAAGTACGAGGGGTACATTTCAAAGGAACACGAGTTGGTTGACAAGCAAACACGATTAGAAGATTTGGTTTTGCACGATGATTTTGATTATAAAAGATTAACGTCTTTGTCGGCAGAAGCAAGAGAAAAACTAAGTAAAGTTCGCCCAAGAACTATCGGACAAGCATCCCGAATTTCTGGAATTACCCCATCCGATATTTCTATATTGATGGTATACCTTGGTAGATAGTTCCACGTGGAACGTGTCGACCAAAAAAACAAAAGAATGCAATAAGGTTCCACGTGGAACAAAAGATTATATGGAAAATTTAGAGCAATGTCCCGTATGTAATTCAATTCGAAATAAGCCCTTTTTGGCTTGCGTTGATCATACTGTTTCACGTGAAACATTTCAAATTGTGGAATGCGAATCCTGCGGATTTAAATATACAAATCCTCGTCCTGAAGAAAAAGACTTAGGGAAATACTATAAGTCGGAAGAGTATGTTTCTCACTCCAACACCAAAAAAGGCTTTATTAATTCAACCTATCAAAGCGTTCGAAAATATACCTTATTAAAGAAACTTCAGCTCATCTCCAAGTTTTATAAAACAGGAAAAATATTAGATATTGGTTGTGGAACCGGAGAGTTTTTAAACACCTGCAAAAACGCAAAGTGGAATACAATAGGAATTGAACCGGATGCCGATGCCAGAAAAATGGCCATTGAAAATTATAGTTTGGATGTGCGAGAAGAATCCGAATTGCAAAATTTGCAGGACGAAAGTTTTGATATTATAAGCATGTGGCACGTGCTCGAACATGTACCCAAGTTAAATGAAAGAGTACAAGAATTAAAGCGACTTTTAAAACCAAACGGATTAATAATAATTGCTGTTCCCAACTGCAATTCTTTGGATGCAAAAATCTATAAAGAACACTGGGCGGCTTATGATGTTCCTCGCCATCTATATCATTTTACACCTAAAGACGTTGCTTCCCTTTTTCAAAAACATAACATGAAAGTGTTCCGAATTTTGCCCATGGTTTTTGATTCATTTTACGTATCCATGTTGAGCGAAAAAATTAAAACCGGCAAACTAAATGTTATACGTTCCACGTGGAACGGGCTTCGCTCAAATCTCTCCGCAATGGTTTCCGGTAAAAAATATTCCAGCCAAATTTATTTAATTCGGAAGGGTTAATTGGTTATTGGTTGATTAGTTAATTTGGATAACGCTTAATTTGTAAACCGACTTGTCTGAGGTCATTTCGAGCCTGCCTGTTGGCAGACTGGCCTGTCGAGAAATATTTAGGGCGGCTTTTTCATACTCAAATTCTTTTAAAAACTTCTGCAGTTTCTTTATAGACGAATTTATTTCGGTAAACATGGCGCAGTCATTTCGAGCCCGCCTGTTGACAGACAGGCTTGTCGAGAAATGTTTGGGGCGGCTTTTTCACATTCAAATTCTTTTATAAAATCTTCCGCACTTTCTCGACAGGCTCGAAATGACCACACACAACATAACGAGCCGAAATCGAATTTAAAAACCTTCCCCACTTTCTATATAAACGAATTTATTTCGGTAAACATGGCGCAGTCATTTCGAGCCCGCCTGTTGGCAGACTGGCTTGTCGAGAAATGTTTTAGGCGTCTTTTTTTACATTCAAATTCTTTTAAAAATCTTCCGCGCTTTCTCGACAGGCCAGTCTGCCAACAGGCAGGCTCGAAATGACCAGACACAACGGAACGACCTGAAACCCCATTTAAAAATCCTCCGCGCTTTCTTTATGGATTAGTTTTTTTAGGCATCACGTGCGCTGTCATTTCGAGCCTGTCGAGAAATGTTTTTGGGCGGCTTTTTTTACATTCAAAAAGCGCACCCTAAAAAACGATCCCTAAAATTAATTTCGGCACACTCAAAATTAATTTAAAGCTTTCCGAAAACCGAAACCAGCAAACAAAATGCGAAATGTTTTTTGGAAACCAGAAAAACAAAAATCCTCTTCCAAATTCATTTTAAATCTCATTTTCCGGAATTTTCACCCTTACCCCAACTTTTTACTCCAAAAAACACACTCTCGAGCCCGATTTAGCCCGTTTAAGCACAAAACCCCCTTCTCTGGGTGCACAATACTCAAAACAAGAAAAACGCTTTTAAAACGAACAAAAACAACTTTCCTTAAAGCCCAATAAACAAAGATGTTTCGGGGTTTTTTGCCGGATTTTTAAGAAAAAAAGTTCAAAAATTCCCAAAATCAAAAAACGACTCTTATTTTTGGACAAAATCAAAAATTTTTATGAGAGGCTTTTGGACAATCATTTTACTTGTTCTTTCTAACACGTTTATGACCTTTGCTTGGTACGGACATTTAAAATTCAAAGAAATGAAATGGTTCGAAAACCTTGGCTTAATTTCCGTAGTGCTTATCAGCTGGGGAATTGCACTTTTCGAATATTTTTTTCAGGTGCCCGCAAACAGGCTTGGATTCAAAGAAAATGGCGGTCCGTTTAGCCTGGTAGAACTAAAAGTTATTCAAGAAGCTGTTACGCTCGTGGTGTTTGTGGGCTTTACAATGATATTTTTTAAGAACGAAGAAATCAAATGGAATCACCTGCTAGGCTTTGTTTTTTTGATATTAGCGGTGTATTTTATTTTTAAGAAATAGCGATTAGGGAATAGTAAATAGCGAATAGTAGTTAGGCAAAGGGGAATAGTAATAGAGGCTATTGGGCGAAAAGCAGAATTAATTTTATTCAAGAAATTAAAAACTCAATAATTCAACAATTTTAAGCGATGGATATATCACACATTTTAAACCACCTGGGCGAAAACCGTGAAGAATACTACGGAGCGGTAGCTCCGCCAATTTTTCAAACCTCTAATTTTGCATTTCGCACAGTAGCCGAAATGCGCGAAAAGCTTACGAAAGAGCTTGAAAATCCTTTTTATACAAGAGGCTATAACCCAACAGTAGCAACACTTAGAAAGAAAGTAGCAGCACTCGAAGGAGCTGAAGATGCTCTTGTTTTTTCGAGTGGTAGTGCGGCTGTAGCGGCAGCGGTGATGAGTGTTGTAAAGGCCGGTGATCATGTGGTGTGTGTGAAAAAACCATACAGCTGGACCAATAATTTAATTGCCAAATACCTTGCAAAATATGGTGTTACATACGCTTTTGTGGATGGGGGAGAGGCTCAAAATTTTGAAAAAGCAATTCTGGAAAACACGCGTTTAATTTATCTGGAAAGCCCTAATTCATTGACTTTTGAGATGCAAGACATAGGAGCAATTGCTAAAATAGCTAAAAACAAAGGCATTACAACCATTATTGACAATAGTTATAATTCACCCTTGAACCAAAACCCAATAAAAATGGGTGTTGACATTGTTGTGCATTCCGGAACCAAATACATTAGCGGACATAGCGATGTGGTGTGTGGAGTGGTATGTAGCACACACGAGCGCATTATGAAAATGTTTGCCGAAGAATACATGACCATTGGAAGCATTATTTCGCCACAAGACGCTGCGCTAATTTTGCGCGGTTTAAGAACGCTTGAGCTTCGGGTGAACAGAAGCGCTGATTCGGCAAAGAAAGTGGCAGAATTCGCAGAAAAACACCCTAAAATCAAAGCGGTTTATTATCCATTCTCTACAAGCAACCCACAATTAGCCTTGGCTCAAAAACAAATGAAGCAGGGCGGGGGCTTGCTTTCTATTGTATTGGATGTAAAAGACGAAAAACAAGTAGAACGTTTTTGTGATAGCCTAAACTATTTTTTAATGGCTACTTCTTGGGGCGGTTATGAGTCTTTGGTATTTCCGCTTTGTGCATTAGCAGCAAGCAAAAGTTTCGAAAACCCATTGCCATGGAACATGGTTCGTTTGTACATTGGCTTAGAAGATCCGGAGGTATTGATAGCCGATTTACAACAGGCTTTAGAAAAAATGTAATTAATGAAATTGCCCTCAAGTCAAGCCATACTAGCTGTTTTGCGAACAGGAATCAAAAGAACAATGATTTTTTTTGGTGGATTATTTTTTTGTTTGTGGGCGCTATCGTTTACTGATCTTCCTTACTATGCTTATCATTCATTGGGAACTGCTGCCGGAAAATTAAAAAAAGAACCCCATCTGATTGTGCTTTTGGGAGGTAGCGGAATGCCCAGTCCTGACGGCTTTATGCGTTGTTATTATGCTTCAAAGGCGGCAAAAAAATATCCGCAATCAAACATTATTATTGCTTTGCCTTTTAATGAAACCGACAGTTTAAAACAGCTTAACATGATGCTAAAAGAGCTTGTTTTGCGAGGCATTGACTCATTACGAATAAGTTTTGAGCCGCAAGGGTTTAACACCTATTCACAAGCACAAAACATTGCAAAACGGTATCAATCCAATAGATCCGCGCTTTCTGTTTTAATTGTAACATCACCCGAACACATGTACAGAGCCGTTAAAACATTCCGTTTACAAGGCTTTCAAGAGGTTGGGGGAGAACCCTCGTTTGAAATTCCTCCTGATGAAGAACAGATAAAAGATAAGCAACACCAACACATTGAGAGCCTTTCTTTTCGTTATAACATGTGGAGTTATTTAAACTATGAGTTGCTCGTGCTTCGCGAATATACCGCTATTGCTTACTACTGGATGAGAGGTTGGTTATGATTTAATAGATGATTAACGGTTGGCAGCTACCCGAAGGTGGCGATTTTACGCACCAACTTTCATTCGGAGAACTGTCGCTCAAATATACACAAAACTGTCCAACGAAGAACGTCACCGCCACTTTTGGGTAGGTGCTGTTATAGCCAGTGGTTCTGTCTCCCGATATACTGTCTACCGTGCTTCTGCCGTTTTAATTAGTTGCTTAAATGTCTAGAAGAAACGGTATTTTTTGTCTGTCAGGAATGTGCGGTCGGGAAAGGTTTAATTTTTGCGAAGAAGGGGAAAGAAAATTTTATTTTTCACGGAGCGGTTGCATTTATGGCATATCTTATTGTTTTGAGGGTTGGCTTTAGCTCTTTGCCGCCCGCAGGAGCGAGGACGGCAATGTGCTAATAGTGCGGTAGGACAATAAGTATGACAGAAATAGTAGGGCAGGGTTTTTATCGTTTAAAAATTTTTCGAACCTTTTGGTTGACATTTCGTAAAATAGCTGTATCTTTGTCAACAAGTAGAAATACTTTTAAAAAATAGTCAATATGGATAATGTATTTGGAAATAGATTGTTGTCAGCCCGAAAAATGGCTGGAATGTCGCTACAGGACTTAGCCGATAGGTTGAAGAATGTAGTTACAAAGCAGTCGCTTAATAAATATGAGCAAGGGAAGATGAAGCCTGATAGTGAACTGTTAATTGCTTTGTCAAACGTGTTGAACGTGCCAGTAGATTATTTCTTTTCAAGTCCTGGGATTAAAGTTGATTTAACCAATATCAGTTATCGAAAATTTGTGTCCAAAATTTCTAAAACCGAACAAGCGTCAGTAGAAGAAAAAGCAAAAGAAGCATTTGAGCGTTATTTAGAACTTGAATCAGTACTGAACTTTGATGAAAAACCCGAGTACTTTACTTATGACAAAGTAATTCAAAATGCCGATGATGCGGAAGAAGCAGCAAAGGAATTAAGAAAGAGATGGAAATTGGGCTATGACCCAATTCCTGATGTTGTTGAAATGTTGGAGGATAAAGGTTATAAAGTAATTGAGATTGATGCTCCTGATGGTTTTGATGGTATGAAAGCAGATATTGAAGGAGTAAAAGCCATTGTTTTAAAGCAAAATAAGAGTAGCAATGAAGATGTTGTTCGCAAGAGATTTACTGCACTTCACGAATTAGCCCATCACGCTTTAGAGTTTTCAAAAAAACTTTCTGATAGAGAAGAAGAAAACCTTTGTCACGCTTTTGCGTGTGCTGTTCTTTATCCGGAAGATATGGCAAGAAAAGAATTGCACAAAGACCGTTTTCATTTTTACCAAAATGAGTTGGTATTAATAAAAGAACGATGGGGGATTTCTTTTCCTGCTGTTTTCAATCGTGCAAAGCAATTGGGAATAATAAACGATTATGTGTATAAGCGTTTTAATATCGGTTACAGAGAAAGAAAGTTGCATTTGAATGAACCCGGTAGGTTTTTGAGCCGTGAAAAACCTGTACGCTTTGAAAGATTAATTTATTTGGGGTTATCAAAAGAAGCTATTTCAGTTAATGATGCTGCATTCTTTTCAGGAAAAACTGTTGGTGAATTTCGTAAACAATTGCAGCAGTTGGTATGAAGTTAATTGTAACCGATACGAATGTGTTTTTTGATATGATGAGTATCGAAGTCCTGCCCGATTTTTTCGGGCTTGACTATGAGATTTGCACGACTGATTTTGTGGTGAATGAAATTATTAGAATAGACCAAGCGGAGCAAATTCAAAATTTTATCCGTTCGAAGCAACTAACTGTATATAAGTTGTCGTCAGATGAGATTGAGGAAGTGGTAAACCTGAAAACGAAACGCAACCTGCGGAGAATAACCGACAAATCTGTTTTGTGGAAAGCCTTACAGTTAAAATGCAGATTGGTTACAGGCGATAAAAATCTGAGAAGCGAAGCGGAGGAACAAGGATTAGAGGTAAACGGAAGTCTTTGGGTGATAAGAACGCTGGTAGAAACAAAGATTATTTCTCCTGCTGTTGCAGCAGAATTATTGGAAAAATTAAAAATCGTAAACGATAGTTTACCGAAAGATGAAATTGATAAATTAATTAAAAAGTATAAGTAATATGAATAAATCTACGATTATAATTCTTGTCGTTTTGGTTTGTGTCTTTTTAGGAGCAGGGCTTTATTTTACAAACGAAAAATTAAAGGAAGAGAGGCAAAAAAGAAAGGAAGCTGAACAAGCTAATGTTCGTTTAATTATGGATAGCATAAGAAAACAAAAAGGATTTTCAGAAGTCGTTAAAGATGAGTTGAAACAATTAGGACAGCAATTTGAAGCCATTGAGCCGGATGTTACTGCCAAAATTGCTAAAGCAATTCAATTGATTGAAATAAATCAAACTGAAAATGCAATTGAGGATTTAGCGGTTATAATGGAAAACTTACTGAATGATTATTACTCTAAAGATAATGCGTTTAATGCTTGGTTAAAAAACAGAAGGGCTGATTTGCATAATCTATTATCATATTGTAAGGAGGATAAAAAAATAAATGATGTTGAGCTACAATTTTTTCTTGGTGTAAAGACAATAAGAAACAAAGAAGACCATACTTTAAATTTAAAGCTAGATGAATATCTTAATGCTACTGGTTTAATTGTAGGTATTGGAGCGATTGTTAAAATTGCATCATTCTGGAAAACTAAAAAAGTAAATCAACATTTAGTAATCGCTTAAAATAATAAAGTATGTCAAGAAAATACAATACCGACAGAAATGGCAGTTCATTTAGTGAGCAAACTAAGTTGGCTGTATGGAGTAAAGCCCACGTTGTTAGTGGCTATGATTCATCAAAAACACGTAAAGACCATTGTGATGCTTGGATAAAATGGGATTCGTATGGTGATACTACTGAAAATGGATATGGATGGGAAATTGACCATATAAAACCAGTTTCAAAAGGTGGTGGAGATGAGTTATCAAACTTACAACCATTACATTGGCAAAACAATAGAAGAAAAGGAGATGATTATCCTGCATCAAATTATTGTGCGGTATCAGCTAAATAAAGACTAAATAAATATCAATATGGCAAAAGGTAAAAATCAATACGTTGTGCCAACCAAAGGTGGTTGGGGCGTAAGAGGAGAAGGCAGTAGTAAACTGACTGTCAAAACCGATAACAAAGCAGATGCTTTAAAAATCGGAAAAGAGATTGCTAAAAATCAGCAATCGGAATTAACCATTTTGGGTAAAGATGGCAAAATTCAAAATAAAAACAGCTATGGAAATGACCCGTTTCCACCACGAGATAAAAAACATTAGGTTATGATAGATATAAGTAAACAATCCGTTAAATTAGACTGTCCCGAATGTAAACGGTCTATGTCGGTTACTATTAAACAAGTAGCTGATGAAGCATTGATAAAATGCAATTGTGGGCAAGAAATTCAACTAAAAGATAGTAACGGAACAAATAAAAAGGCAATTAGGGATATTAATAAATCCTTTAAAGACCTTGAAAATACATTTAAAAAATTAGGAAGATGACAAACTACATTTTACACAACAACAGAGTTGAAATAATCAACAATAATGGTAGTGTTTTTACTATCTACTTCAATAAGAATAGTGGGCAAGTTTATTATCGCTATAAAGTAGGAACCCTTTCCAATATTAAACATCCGGGTATCTTTCTTGGCGTTGATTTGAATGGTGTTGGTTATTTTTTACATAACCATTACCACTACGGAAAAGCACATATAACCACCGAAAAAGAGTTTGCACAAGGAATGCCGCTTTACGTTTACAATGAGAAATGTTCCAACACTCCTTTGAAAGTTATTGAAATTGGATTGAATGAAATGTTTAGAGGCGAAAGCTACAAACCAATTTCATATAACTGCCAAACATACACCAACACGGCTTGCCATAATCAACGTAAAAGTGAAGATGCTGAAAAGTGGGTTGGCGGAATTGCACTTGTCTCTATTGCATTATTGCTAATTGGTGCAGTTACAAGTAGTGGAAGATAATTATACAATCATTTTAAAATATAAAGATGAACGACTCAATTTGTAAACATATTGAAAGTAATAGTACCATAGGAGTTTGGGATACTACAATGATTGCCGCAGTTATTACGATTATTGCTTCTGCAATATTGTTTTATCGCGGTAACAGAATTCAGGCGAAATCAATATTGAATGATGCATTAAATAATCTTTTGAACTTGGGAATTCAATACCCTAAACTTGAAATGAATTCATTTATAAGTAGTGTTACTGACTATGAAAGAGATGAGGATAGTATGCGTTATAATTTATATTGCATTGCATGGTTTAATCATTTACATGAACTATTCAAATTTCACAAAGGGAATGTCAGCAAGATTCATAATGATTTTAACTGCAATGAAGTAGTAAATACTCATAAGAAATGGTGGACTGACAATTTCAGAGAAAACTATGAGGGCTATAGTCCTGATTTTGTAAAATACATTCAAACATTAATAAAATAAAACAATGAATATAACAAGAAAAGCCGTTTTGGTTGGTGACAGTGGTTCGCCAAGTAATTTTTTAGCAGGTGTTGAAGTTGACATACGTAATTATCGTGATTATTTAAAAAGCCCGATTGGAGGCAGTTGGAAAGATCACGAAATAGAATTGCTTATTGGGAAAAGTGGAACAGAAGTTAGAAACTTCATTTCTAGTTTGTATAATGACTACATTTTTGTTGCCTATTCTGGACATGGTGGTTTCAGACGTTCAACCGCTTCAACCGTTATTGAGTTAAATGGAGTTGATTATGATGAATCCATTTTGATAAACTCAAGGTGTGCATGGCAATTGAATATTCTTGACACTTGTAGGTCAATCATAAAAGAGCAGCCACATATGAAAGGATTTAGTGCACTAAATGAAGCTATTGGTGGTGTTACCAGTGACACTTCGGCTTTCTTCTTTAATGCCTTTGACGACTTAGAAAAAGGGCTGATGAAAATTTACAGTGCAGGAATTGGTGAAGCCGCTAATGAGGAACCGAACGAAGGTGGACTGTACACTTACAATGAATTAAAAATTTCTATGGAATATGGTAAAACAAATAACTTAGGAAGCTACGCTAGCATAAATGAAGTATTCAATGTTACAAAAACAGCTGTACAGCAAAAAAGCAACAATCGTCAAAACCCTGAATTTTTAGCAGGAAGAAGAAGATATTTTCCACCTTTTGCTATGGGAATAAAAACAAGGACAATTTATGGTTAGCGGGAACATTCTATTTTGCCAACAGCTTGTAAAATTTAAATAGATTAGTTCAATAATATTTCTTCAATTTCTTCACTCGCTTTTTTCAAAAGTTCGGTTGTCTTGTCTTTGAGTTGTTGGGCTTGTTGTCTGATGCCTGTAATGTGTTTCGCTATCTCTTTTTGCTTGTCGATAGGTGGAACTGGTATTGAAACCTTTTTTACAAGGTCTATATTTAAGTTTTCAACTACACCGCCAATTGTAGCCTTCTTAAATAGTTGGTAGATTAATTTAGAACTTAAAATGCTATGAAAATAGTCGGCATTAAAGTCATTGAACTTTGGTTTAAATAATAACCAACCATCGTGTATGTAACCTTCAATTTGCATAATGTAAGGTCTTCCAAAACTCATTGAATTACTTAGAATAAAATCTCCTACTTCAACTTTTCTGGAATATCTTGCTCCTTCTGGAATTATCTTATCTGCGGTTTTAAAAATATATTTGTCGTTGTCTTTTGTATCTCCAATTTTCACCCAATTATATCCGCTTTCGTCTTCTGTTAGGAAATTATGAATTGGTCTTGGTGAACCACCACGATTGATTTCAAAAATTGTGTCAAGTCGTAAGGTTTTGTTAGGCGAACTTTTTATAGCGTTTTCAAGCTCTGTGAAATATGTGAGATAAAATTGTGGGTCTAATCTGCTTTCAATACTTTTGAAGTTTGCAATAAACATTCTATTCTTCAAAGTGTTTTCGGGTGGTTCAGGTAGCTTTATTCCTAACTCCTTCAACAAATAATCGTCAATACTTGCAAGTAGTTTGTCTGCTTCTGCTTCGTTCTTCTGCTTTTGAGCAATTACTTTATCGGTAATTTGTAAAATGCGTTTATCTTCAATTATCGGAATAGAAAGCAATGCAGGAAAATCTAATGCTGGTCGTGTTCCGCCTGTGCTTCTGCGACTTGCCAATTTTTCGCCAATGTCAGAATTTAGAAATGCTGCAAGTTTTTCGCTGATTTCTTTACTTCCTGTTTTTATTACGCAAACGTGTTGATTGATATTGCCTTCAAATCCTTCGGGAGCAACTGATGCGACTGCCATTCGTCCAACGCCTGTAATTTTAACCAACAAATCACCTGCTGAAACTTGGCTTCTTTTCAGCATTCCGTTGTGTGTTTCTTCGTTGATGTATTTGCAATCGTCAAATTCTAAAACTCCCGTTGGCGAAAGATTTTGCACTCTTAAAAACGGTATTCCGTTTTCTTTTTCAGCATAATATTTTTCGCTTTCAGTTGTTTTTGGTGTCTGCCACATGCCAAGCATTAAGCGTTTTGCTCCATTGTGCTCCCGGCAACTGCTTTACAAGCGCAATAAGCGCATTGTTATATTCAAACTTTAAAAGCAAGCGCTCTTCACCTTTGTGTACTGCTTTTTCTAATTTAATTTCTGTAGTATGCATTGTTAACGTATTAAAAAACAAAAACTCTCCCTGTAAAAAAAGGAGAGTTTTAAATAAAAAATTAGTGAAGTGTTTGTGCTTATTCTGTTGTAACAGCAGAATGTTTGGCCATGTATTCGCAAGCCAAATCTACCATGTCGGCAGAGCCTAAAAATAAAGGTGTACGTTGGTGCAACTCTTTAATATCTAACTCCATAATTCGCTTAAAACCATCGGTTGCTTTGCCTCCTGCTTGTTCCACAATAAACGCCAAAGGGTTGCATTCATATAACAAACGTAGCTTTCCTTTGGGCGATTTTGCTGTAGTAGGATAAATATAAACTCCGCCTGTAATTAAATTGCGGTGTATATCCGCCACTCCGGAACCAATGTAACGCGATGAATACGGACGGCCTGTTGCTTTGTCTTCTTCCTGACAGTATTTAATATATTGTTTTACTCCATCCGGAAAGTGTACATAGTTTCCTTCGTTTATTGAGTATGTTTTTGCGCTTTTAGGTGTTTGCATATTGGGGTGCGACAAACAAAACTCTCCAATTGATGGGTCAAGGGTAAATCCATTTACACCCTTACCTGTAGTATATACAAGCATACATGACGAACCATAAATCACATAACCAGCAGCCACTTGCTCGGTTCCGTGTTGTAAAAAATCATCTAGTGTTCCCGGTCCCGACAAAGAAGTTCTGCGGTAAATAGAAAAAATGGTTCCTACCGAAACGTTTACATCAATGTTGGATGAACCATCCAAAGGATCCATTGCTACCACATATTTTGCATTCTTTGACTGCTCGTTATCAATAATTATAATGTCTTCGTTTTCTTCCGAAGCAATAGCACAACACTCTCCACCCACACGCAATGCTGCAATAAATTGTTCGTTTGCAAACACATCCAGTTTTTTTACATTTTCACCTTGAACATTTATTTCTCCGGCATCTCCCAATATATCCGCCAATCCGGCTTTGCTAACCTCTCTGTTTACAATTTTTGCTGCAATACCAATATCGCGCAACAAACGAGATAACTCTCCTTTTGCATACGGGAAATCTGCTTGTTTTTCAATAATAAATTGTCCTAAGGTTTTAACTTTACTCATAATGTGTGAATGATTTAGTTTAGGCAAATATCGTAATATTTTCGAATGACAAAAATGATTGTTTAAAAGCATTCAAATACAAGAAATAAATACCTTTGTGCAAATGAATACAATTATTCGAAAAGGCGAAAAAGCCGATTTGCCACAAGTATTAAATTTAATTAAAGAGCTTGCTGTTTATGAAAAAGCGCCCAATGAAGTTACAGTAACGCTTAACGAGTTGGAAGAAGATGGCTTTGGGGAAAGTCCCATTTTTAATTTTTTTGTTGCAGAGCTTGAACAAAAAATAATTGGCATTGCTCTTTATTACACAAAATATTCAACATGGAAAGGCAAGTGTATTTTTTTAGAAGATATAATTGTAACCGAACAGTATCGCAAACATGGTATTGGCAAAAAGCTTTTTAATAAAGTGGTGTTGGTTGCCCAACAACAAAAAGTAAAACGATTAGAGTGGCAAGTGCTAGAGTGGAATGAACCGGCAATAAATTTTTATAAAAAACTAAATTCACACTTTGATAAAGAGTGGATT
>JAEUTT010000583.1 GCA_016787165.1 Bacteroidia bacterium
GTTTAATCGTTCATTTACTTTAATTTGCAGAGCATATAACTCACTCACGCTTTGTTTTAAAAACACATCATCACTCACCACGTATACCGAGGGGGGTAAAAACTGAGGATCTTTCCCTTCTATGATATAGCTTTCCAATGAATTTAAGGCACCCAACTGCAAATTAAGTTTCGAGCGTTGCGCATCGTAATCGCTCATTTTTTGAAAATAATCATCCTGCTCTTTACCCAAATCCAAAATTGCTTTTCGCTCCTTATATCCTTGCATCGTATCCTCTATTCCGGCTAAAACGCCAGTAACTTCTTGCATTTGCTTTTCAATATACCTCAATGTATTGGCATTTACCTCCAGCCTAGTTTTTACGCTATTCTCAATATATACTTTTGCTAACGTATCTAAAAAAGCTTGTGCTCTTTCCGATATTACATCATCTAACTTTAACTGTAATATGTTTGTCATCTCCGGGTTTTCAACATCCAATTTACTCTGAAATCTAGTAACTAAAGAAGGGATACTGTATACTTTAAATTGATAATTTCTATCTGATACAGAAGCTAAATTATCAATGGTTATGCTCTCGTTTGTAACAAGTAGTTTAAAATCAGTATCTACCAATTCTTTATTAAAAAAGCCTTCTTTTACTATCTCTTTCTCCTCTTTTTCAATGATGATTTTATATTTCTCCTTATCAATCACCTTGAATGCCATATCTCTCTCATAAAGCATAGGATTAATGGCCAACACTTTTATCTTAAAAGGCATACCGCTATACACTTCACTCTGCTTAATTCTTCCTACAATAGAATACGAAACTTGTAAATCCATCCGATTTAAAGCTTTTTCAAGCAAATCATAAGAGCTAATCACTCTCATTTCTGTGGTAATATCCACATTTGATTTATTCCACCAATTGTAATAAGAGCCAAAATCTTCGGAAATTATATTTTTTTCGTTTACTTGATCATTCGATTTCAGCAAAATCTGAGTCTGAGCTTCATATATATTGGGCATTTTGTAGGTATACACATAAGATGCTAGGGCAAAAAGTGCCAAAGAAATTAATAAGATGTACCAACTTCTAGAAATAAAACGAAAAACTGCCCTTATATCGTCAAAATCAACAATTGATGCCTTTTTATTACTCATATTTTGAAAATTAATATATCACAAATATAACCATTTATAGTTTTCAAGCTTAAATTAAAGAAACCTTGATAAATTTATTTCGTAAACTCTTGTAAAATCATTATTTTATTTATTACCTTTACCTTATACAATTGCTTCTACAAAAAAAGTAAACCATGAAAAAATTAATACTCCTTCTTGCATCTATTGTTTTAACTATAGGTACCTCGTTTTCTGTTAATTATGTTAGCTCAGGTGTCGGCCCTGCTAATTGGGCTACGGCTTCATCATGGACTCCATCAGGAGTGCCGGGAGTAGCAGACAATGTTACAATACAAGCCGGGCACACCATTACAGTTGGAACAGCAACAGCCAATTGTGCTAATCTGGTTGTTGATGGAACGCTTAGTTTTATTTCAACTTTTGGACTTAATATATATGGTAATTACACTGTTAATGGAACCGAATCAGGAAACGGAGGAATCTCTTTTAATGGTTCTATTGCCTCCACCATGACAATTAGTGGGGCTGGAACATTCAGCCCAACAACAACTTGGCAGTTTAGAAAAAATATTATCATTGCGAGCAATGTTATCGTAAATAAAACCCAAAAAACAACATTGCTTAGTGCTACCGTTAGAAATAATGGCAATGTAACACTCAACCAAATGGTAATAAGTGCAGGCGCTTCATGGATTCAAGAAGTTAATTCACAACTTACATTAAATGGTTCTTCTAAAAACTTTTTTACCGGCACTTACCAAAACATAGGAACATTTAATGCTAGCGCTACAGGAAATACAGTTACCATAAGTTACTTTGACTGTGATTTACCTAATACAGTGTCTGGTTATTACAACCTCATTTTAACATACGGTGGCACCAAAAATTTAAAGATGAACACCACTATTTTAAATGATTTAACAATAACAAGAACAGGTGCTAGTCAAAATGTTTTAAATACGAATAATTTTGATTTGACAATTAGAAGGCATTTGACAAAAACCAATGGAGGTCACTTAACAGCTAGTGCAGGGAAATCGGTAATTTTCGATGGAACAACAGCACAAACAATTAATAGCGCAGGTTCTACGCTAGTATTTACAGGGCTTACAATAAACAACACAGCTGGCCTTACGCTATCAGCAGGAACATTTAACCTTACCGAAGTATTGACCGTAAGTAATGGTGTTTTTAATGTAAACGGAAGACCATTTACCATGATTTCTACTGCAGGTCAAACAGCTCGTATTGCACCAATAAGTGGTAGCGGATCTATCACTGGAACATTTATTATACAACGTTTTATCACAACAAGAGATACTACTTGGTCGGATATGGCATCGCCTGTTCAATCTTCAAACTTTGCAGACTGGGCAACCGAATTACCTGCAAGACACTATGGAGCATTCCCAACGCAATATAGTTATGATGAAGCTGCAGATGATTTTGTTGGTATATTCTCGGCCACAACTCCCTTGGTTCCCGGAAAAGGCTATGAGGTATTTTTAACAGGAGATTTTGCATACGCTAACTTACCAAATACCACCTTAGATACAAAAGGAACTCCTAACCAAGGAAATCAAGATTTAAGTGGTTTAATTTCATTTGATAATGCAGGTTCTAACCTTGTGGGAAATCCTTTTGCTTCCAGCATTTCTTGGTCAAGTGTATTTGCAGCATCTAGCGGAATTGAAAATTATTTTGATGTGTATGATTTTACTACGGGAAATTATAACTCATTTGGCCTTGGCGATGAAATTGGCTTAGGGCAAGGATTTTGGGTATATACCAACTCTCCTGCATATAGCTTAATTATTAACGAAAGTGCAAAAACAACTTCATCTAACAGTACACTAAGAAGCAACGATGCTATACAACCTTATTTAAAACTTAAATTATATAGCGCTATGAATACGTTTAGCCATGAAGTTAAGTTTTCGGCTAGTAGCACTGCTACAACTGGTTTTGCTTTTGGCGAAGATAGAGTGTTTCACAAAAGCCCAAACAAAGCAGCTCCTTATATCAACTGTACGTTAGATGGTAAGAAAACAAATTTAAATACATTCAGTTCGTTTGAAGATAACTACTCGGCACCTTTGTCTGTTTACGCAGGAATTGCAGGAACATATACGCTAAACGCTAGTGGTATTGAATTTATATCAAATGACTACTCTTGTATTACAATTGAAGATTTGTTATTGAATAAAACAATCAATTTAAATGAACAAACCAATTACTCGTTCTTATTAGATGCAGGCGAAACAAACAATCGTTTTGTAATTCATTTCTCTAAATCAGGTGATTGTAAATCAATGGTTAACACTCCAATTACTAGCTCAATTGAGAACCAAGTTCAAGTGTTACCTACTCTAACAGGAAATATCATCAACTTTAACTTTGAACAAACGCTAAGCACCACTGTTTCAGTCGTAAATTTATTAGGTCAGT
>JAEUTT010000066.1 GCA_016787165.1 Bacteroidia bacterium
AACATTTAAAACAATTCCATTTCCACCTCTACCTGCATACAATGAATCGCAGTATATTGCTGTACAACTAGCATTATCGGTAATTGTTAAGCATAACACATAAGGTCCACTGCCAGCATATGTATGTGATGGATATTGTAAGTTCGATGTTGTTCCATCACCGAAATCCCAGAAGTAAGAATATAACATTCCGGCAGAAGCATAGCTGTAAGCAGTATAGTTATATAAATTGGTAGAGTCTTGAACTAAATTAAAATAAGCACTGCAAGTTCCACCCATTGGATTACCAATAGTAACATAATCACAATATGTATCATAACAATTTGTTGCAGAATCTGAAATGGTTAAACAAACATAATAAGTTCCATTTGAAACATAAGTGTGTGAAACATTACCTAAAATAGAACTTGAATTACCATCACCAAAATCCCAGTAATATGTCGTCATAGGCCCTAGATACATTGATAAATCATTAAAAGTTGCTACCGAACCTGAAACCGAACTGAAAAAAAACGAAGAACACCCTCCTGGAGTTCCACCTCCAGTTTGAATTGAATCACAATAAGTATCTGTACAATTGTTTATCGTATCAATAACAGTTAAGCACACATAATAAGTTCCTAATTGGTTGTAAAAATGATTGGCATCACCAATGCTTGTACCTGTAGAACCATCACCAAAATCCCATAAACTTATACCATATTGAGGAATTGAATTGTTGCTAAAGTGAGCGTATCCTAAAGAGTCCCAGGGGAAAAAAAATGCATTACAAGAACCCGCAGGTTGAGCATTGCTATTAACGCTTAAAAAGATAAGCGCTCCAACCATCATCACTTTTGTAAAGCTTGATAGTTTATTCTTTAATTGTTGTAACTGTGTTTTCATGATTATTTATTTTAAAAATTATTATAGAACAAAGATTGTTTTGATTTTAAAATTGTTTCAAATCAAAATAGGCATTTCTTACTTATTCAACTTTTTATTTTTTGATAATTTTAGCCTTTAAATGTTTATTACTTTGCAATTCAACATCTATTAAATAAACTCCTAGAGCTAATTGTTGTAGCCCTATACAACTTCCATTCAATTGCACCGCCACTTCCTTTCCTTGCATATCAAACAATCTTACCGATTTAATGCTATACCCATCTGGCAAGTCGAATGTACAATTATCAAAAGTAGGATTCGGAAATATCTTTATTAGTTGTTGTACATCAAATTCACTAATGCTAGTTGGATCTAAAATAAACAGCTCAAACATTAATGAGTCGATAGCTATTGCACTTGCAGCAATGGGCCACACCACAATTACATCAATACCCGTTTTGTAACCTAAGGGAGATAAATTATATGTCTCTGTAAGAGTAAAAAACACACTATCTGATGGGAAAAGAGAAACAATTGAATTTGAATGAAAAACACTTACCACACTAAACCCTAAAAAAGAATCGAGAACAGCAGTATAGATAGAAACTGAATCAGAAAAGGGTTGATTGCCAATATTCGTTAAAAAAATATCGTAGGCGTATGTTCCACCAGCTACTACTGTATCATTCATATTAATAGGCATCGGCCTACCTATACTAAGCATTGGTTGGGCAACCGTATTGATTACAATACCTGTAAAAAGTAAGAAAAACAGCTTTTTCATGGCTTTGTGTTTTAAATATATATCAAATGTATTCAAAAATTAAGTGTAATTAGAATATATTTTGTACTTTTCTTACGCGTTCAAAATATAACATATGGATATTTTTCAAAATTTAATTGCCGTAATGAACAAAGAAGAAATTCGTCATTACAAACTTTTTATCAAACGAACATCTATTCAAAACGAAAGAAAAGATGAAATTTTGTTTGATTACACAAAACGAAACTTTGAAAATTTTAATGAAGAAAAAATTAGTACAATCCTGTACAACAAAGAAGATAAAAATGCCTATTATCGCTTAAAAAACAGACTACTAGAAGACATTGGAAAAAGCTTATTGTTGCAACACTACAAAGACAATAGCACAAACATAATTGTAAACTATATTTTATTATCTCGTTTGTTTTTAACAAAAGGGCAATTTAAAATATGTAATTATTACCTTATTAAAGGTGTGGGAAAGGCAATAGAAAAAGAATATTTAGAGTGGCTTGATATTATTTATACTGATTTTATAAAGCTTTCGCACGAAACACTGGAAATTAATCCGGAAGAGTATATAAAAAAACGAAAACTAAACAGAGGGAAACTTCTAAAGCTTCAAGAGATTGATGATATTCTTGCCATGTTAATTTATCGAATAAAAACATCGCAAAACTACTCTTCCAAAAATACAGTTATCACAACACTTTTACAAAAAACAATAAACGATTTCTCAAAAAGTAAAGATGTAAAAAACAGTCCTGTATTACGTTTTAAAATATACGACTCTGTAAGCAGGATATTACTACAACAACAAAATTATCTATCTCTCGAAAAATATCTAATAAAAACATACCATGAGTTTAACAAAGAAAAACTGTTTAATGAACAAAATCACAACACCAAATTGCAACTACTTACTTATTTAACAAATTG
>JAEUTT010000029.1 GCA_016787165.1 Bacteroidia bacterium
TTATTACTGCAAATAACTGAAAAGGTGAAAAGACAGGGTAGGATTGGGTGAAAAAACTGTTTGGGTATTTGCCGGATGAGATAAACTTTACAAAGCAATAAAACCCGGTAGCCGAAAAGGGTATATAGAGTAGGCGAAAAAGGAAGCTTATGACAAAGAAAAAAAAGGCCGCCAAAAAAAAAACCAGTAAACCAAAAAGTGGGGCTGCAGTACCCAATCGAACTATAACTATAACTGGTAAATTTGGAGGTGGTGTAAATAATCGTGTTATACTAGATGTATTTAGATCTAATTCATTACCCCATTCATTTGACTTTAGAAAAACATTTGAGGGAGATTTTACAGAGACCATAAATGATCTAAAGCCGGGGTTGCTATACAAAGTAGATTTGACGGGGCATACCACCACCCAGTTCGATTTAACAATTTCTGGTCAATTTGGTGGAACAAACCCAATAAAAGATTCTTTCCAAAATACTGGTTTTAGCCCTGGATTTTCAATTAAAACAAATTCCTGATTTAAAATGAAAAAGACAACCTGCTTATTATTGCTGATATTGACTGTTCATGTTAGTAAAGCCCAGACAAACCCAACCCATGAAAAGTACTTTTCATTGATTGCCAAAAGTCTAAACGCCCAAAAAACTGCTAATAGTAAAGATATCCTGACAACTCTATTCAGGGCCAGCCTTGACAGCTTACTGGGAAAAAATCATTCATTTACTTTCAATTCATCGTTTTATGGAATTGATTCCATTTTTAGAGGGGCAAAGGCCAAAAAGCTAAGCTATGAGGATGAGAGAAAGCTAAGACGAAATTCACTTAATATTTCATTAACAGGTGATAGTTCCAATAACATAACAAAGATTGCCGGTGGGCTTACATTCACTATACTAAACAAAAAAGATATTGTATATACCAAATTTGAAGATGAAGATGATGCTCTTTTATTAAGAAAGGAATTACTAGTTGCTAATATAAAAAAGGGAATCAACAAAATATTCACTTCTAAACACACAGACTTGGGAGAAGACCTTGAGGTAAATACAAGAATGGACTTATCCTGGAACAATGCTGATAAAAAAAATGATTTCAGCAATTTGGACCCTTACATATTAGAAGCATTAAGGGCCAGTGAATTTGTTGACTCAGTAACAATATTAGACAAATCATTTACTAAGGAAGAAATACAAGAGGCTATTAAATCAATACTCTTGGGGAAAAACCCCCTTAATGAGACGTTCAATGCAATTGCCGAGAAATATTCCCGGAAGCCTCTCTGGACTTTTACACCCACTGCCATATACGATAAAGTAAATGATCAAGGTGAATTTAGTTTTGCATCTGAATTCACAGTTGGCTTAGGAAAAAATCTAGATAGAAAGCCATGGGAACTTGAAATTAAATCGCTTTTCAAAATAGCTAATGATACATCTGTAAAAACAACAAATTATGATAATAAACCTTTCTCTTTAAGTATAGGACTAAATAAAGTGGTAATAGAAACAGATGACAACGAGCCAAAAATGGAATTCAAGCTTTTTACCCAATATGACTACCAATTTGGCAAATTATCAGCTGGTGCGAAACCTGGCTTATTTACTCTAAATAGCACATTCAGGGTAAAAGTATTTAAATCGTTATGGCTGCCAGTTACTCTTAAATATGACCCGGAAAATAATAACTTTCTTGGCCTTTTTTCAATCACAGCGAACTTAGGTGATTAACTAATACCAACTTTACATCATAATAATATTTACTAATAAAAGTTAGCTCAAGTTTTCCTTTAAGTATCAATCATATTTTCTCATCCTAATATTTTGGAGCTATTCAATTTTAAGAAATAA
>JAEUTT010000031.1 GCA_016787165.1 Bacteroidia bacterium
TGCAGGTGTACCACAATGGCTACATGATCGGGCAAACGAATAAGGTGCTGAATTGAGGAGTTAGTGTTGTGTTATGCAGTGGTTCATGTACCACGAAACATTTCCTTATGGATTTTTATTACCTTGAGCTTGCATTATACTCCGGCCTCAATACGGCTTAACTCAGTTCATACGTACCCAGAATTAGCCATTGTTGTCAGACTGTATTTCAACTTAATGCAAATGATGTCGTAATGCTTACTTATTCTATAACTGTATACCTGGTCGCTGCATTCATGATTTTATATGGCTTAAAAAGTTTGGTGGCCGGCATAAGGAACGAAAAAAAAGCCTACTGGATCAGTTTTGGATACAGTAGCGGACTAAAAAAATTACTCAAAGAGAATTACAATAAGGCAAACAATCTTTGCTGGGGATGCGTAAGTTTCTTTTGCGGCATTATTATACTTATTCGATATTAGAATTGATATTGTGGTTCTTGGAATACACAAACCATGCCGCCACACACTCCCACTTCTACTGACAATAACCAAGGCGATAAATAAATCACATACTTATTACCCGTTTGAGAATCTGCTGCCTTATATCTCTATTTTTCTTCCTCAACAGGAATTTCATCATTCAATATCAACGGTTCATCATCGATGAAATATACCTTCGCTTGATGTTGATTTTTATCATAAAAACGCCAATATCCGCTACGCAATGCTATTTTACTCTCTTTACTTTTTTTAATAACTAATTTGCCAGTAGACATAAGTCTGTTCTTTTTAAAAACAAAACAGCTTATACTATCTGAGTCTGGAATAGGTATAAGAAGAAAAGCTTCTTTCTTAACCGAAAAATACAAGAACTTCTCCCCGCTTTGCAACAGGATTGTTTTGCTAATAAATTTAATGCAAGTGCTATCATTGGCCCTGAGGTTGCCAAAGCAAAAAAATAGCATCATTAAAACACAGTATTTTCTCATCGGCGTATCTTATTTAACTGCTGTAATAGTAGCATCTTTTCCCGGCCTTATAAGTGCTCACTCCGGCCAGATTAGAAAATAACTGCTCCCGGGCTTAGTGCAATATACAGCCGCCCCGCAAAGACGGTTTCCGGTTTATGCCTGTTTTTGTTCTAAAATGTTACTTTTTGTCGTTTTTTGCTCTTTGTACATGGACTCCCATGAAGTCTCTATGCTTGTACCATACTTTCACTATGCTCTCACTATGCTTGAAGGACGGTTTGCCAGGTAACATGCCGCTGCTAAAGATTTTGCCCTTGTTGGTCTTCCAAACCAGTGAGCGGCCTTTGTTGTGTGTTGTGTGCTGTCCGGTGCTACTGGCAAAAACACCAACAAACGAAATAATTTTCTCAACCGTTGTGCTGTTGGTCTCTAACCTGCCCTGCTACGCCTGCACACAAGACCCAACAGCGGCGTGTTGTTTTTCTCAGAACACCAACAAAGGCCAAAAAACCTTTTGTTGGCGGTAGTACCTTCGACTAGGGGTTCTTTAATTTTTCTTTATTTTCAAGGGCTTGTTCTTGGATTTGTGTTAGTAAAGGTGTCGGACTTCCACCAACTGTTAAAATAGTAGCTGGCAGAATAGTTATTGCTGTTTCTAAAGCGTTTAGATTTCCTACAGTATCACACCATTTGTCATGGAAATATGCCATATCATTGATGTAAGGCAATTTTGCTAAGAGTTTCATCGGTATTGCTGTTTCAGTGAAAACTTGAAATCCATTATCTGTGACTGATGCAACACCAACCATAGAAACACTTCGACCTAATTCAGTTAAAGTCAGAGTCTCGTACCCATCATTTGGTACGAAATATACAATTCCTAATGGGCTTTCTACTGGTTTAAATAAATTTTTATCAGCCGAATCTCTTAAAATTAAATACTTGTCTTTTGTATAATCAAGTTTCAGCTTTAATGCAGGGTCTTGGGTAGGGGCTCTACCTTCTATTTCCATTGCAGTCAATTTTTTGTATTCGTTACTGGCAACAGATAGGGCTACACCTTTTAGAAAGCCTTCCAAAATAGCTTTCTCATCACCACCACTTGCTGCTATTGCAGCAGCTCCAATTGCAGATGTTGCAAGAGCCTTTTTAAATAATTCTTCTTTAGGTAAAACCAACCCTTCAGTGCCATTTATTTCTTTTGTATAGTATGAAGTTAATCCCGTGATAAGACCTGTTTTTAAAGCCAACGATAAATCATTCGTTACTTTATATGTGTACCAAGCTGCATAAGCTGCTGCACCTCCTGGTCCTCCATATATTGTACAAACAGAGGAAGCAATATTGTTTAGTAATGAGGATTTCTGAACCGCTTTAGCTAAATTTTCATCCCCATACTTAATCGGGTCAGTGTACAAGTGCCAAATCGCATCAATAATTTTCCCTTCTCTAATTCTTTTTTCAGCATTAGATAAAGATTTACCGTATGCTTCAGCTTGGTCACCAATAAAATTAACTGAAACTTCGATTGCCATTCCTGCATTTTGGACATCTTTTTCTAATTGTTTGCCAATATCATGAATTCCTTTTTCAAGATTTTTACTTAAATTTTGTCCAAATTTTTCGGCTTCTTTACCGACATTTTGTATAACCTTTTCTATTTCTTTACTTATTGGTTCAAGAGCTTCTGATATTTCATCCCAAAGGCCTTTAGATAAATTTTTCTTAAATTCTTCTTGTGCTTTGTTGTATGCGTAAATAATATCTGCTTCCGAATTTTTAAGTTGCTGCATTCTGGCATTTAACGCCATTAATACTTTTGTTTTTTCCTCGTCTACAATAGTTTCTATTTTCTTATTTACGAACCCCTGCCATATATCTATTCGCTGGTTATTCAGCATTTGAATATTGTCATATTCTAAGTAAAAGGAAATAGCTTTAGTTTCATCAAAAGTTTCCAAGTTTTTTGAAATTTTATCAATAGCGTCTAAAGCATCATAAGCTGATTGAAGAAAAGATGCATACATTAATAGTCTTTCACTGTTATCCTTAAATTTTTCAGGGGTGACTATAAATTCCTTTTCTTCAAAATTTATTTTATATTCATTTGCAACTATTGGTTGTATGTCCTCCAATTTTACTTTTTCTTTTTGTGGAGCAACAGCTAAATTATTGTATGTCTCGTAAACAATAAAACCATCAGCTATTTTTACTGGAGGCTGAAACTTTGTAGTGCTGTTAAATGCAAAGTCTGGATATACAGTCTTTTCGCTGTAAATAATATCTATATCAGTAAAAATCTGCTCCTTACTAATTATTTTTTGAGAAAATAGATAATCAAACAAGTTTTTATCTATTTCTTCATCTTTCCAATTCTGATTGAATTTATTTTTGAAAGACGTAAATGAAGCTTTGAAGTAATACATATACTAATTGAGATTTTGTAATTTTAATTTTTCAGTCAGGGATTTTGTGTTTCTCTGGGTCAGGGTCATGTAGTACATCTTTATATTTTTCTGTTATAACCCTTTTATATGGAGGATTTTTTAAAATTTCATCTCTTACCTTATTTTGTATTTCAAATTGATTGTTATAGTTTTTGAATAGCTCACTTTTATTGTTCGATACTTTCTCGAACCAATTTTTGTACGAATTAAGCACAATTTGTATATAGGACTTAGGTTGATTAGCAAAAACCATGAGTAAAATTTCAAAATGCAAACATGTGGCTACCAAGGGGATATTTATATAGCTATTACCCATAACCCTCGCTCTGGCAAGTTGTAACTCTCTTAGAATTTCATCAAAAATGAGGCTTGTTTTTTCTGCCGTAATTGCTCCTTTTTCATTTTCAACGATATATGCAGCCACTTTTTCTTTTAGAATAATAAAAAGTCCTTCAATGTCTTTTTGGTAAAGCTCCAAAACAGTTTTTGAAGGTGTTGCATCAAGTTTTTTTTCAATTGCTTCCTGATTCTTAATAATGAGGTCCAAAGATTCCTTGATAACATCCAATTTTGAAGATATATTTTCAAGCATATCCATTTGGATATTTAAAAGATTGGCAATTCCCCCGTAATTACCATCATTGTTTCCAAAAAGCCCACCAAGACCATTTGAAAATCCAAGAACTGGTGTAAGTAATGATGTCATGTCTTTGTAAAGTTTGAGTTTTTACGGTATTACCGCCAACGGTTCGGGTATTGGCGAAGAAGGGGAGTTTGAAAACCGTCTGCCCAATACTTGTATAAATGTACATTAGAATTACAAATGCTGAATTACTACAATCTGCCCCTTTTTTGCCAATACCTTGTTAGCCGTTCGCCCTTTTTGTATTACTCTTAATTGCGTTTGAAATGAGTAAATCATCGTCTATTTTTAGCATTGTCAAAACTAGTAATTTCAGGTATGTAAAATAAGCGTACTCGTGTTTTTGAACTTCTTCAGGATTTGCTTGTGTTCCGTGTAAATAGCTATTTCGTAGGTCTAACCCATTTGTAAACTCACTTTTGTTTAGAAAATAGTTAAAGTACGCTTGCTCTGTCTTTGAAAATAAAGAACTGTCGAAGAAAATAATATTTTCATTTGCCATTTGTATTACCTCTTTCTGAAACTCTACTGGATACCGATAAAAAGATGCAAATTCATTGTCGTGTAAATCTTTAAAAATTAATACCCTTTCGGTATTAACTATCTCAATAAAACCTTCATTGTTTACTTTAATAAAACCCTTATTTATCAAGTAATCTAATTGTGGCTTTTGATGTTCTTCATAGTTGCCAAATTTCACTTGTTCGTTTGCAAGTAATTCAAAAAAAGTGTGATACATATTCTCCTTAAAAGGTTCAACGTAAGAAAGCAAAGTTTGGTCAGAAAAAAACAAATTTGAACAACCAAGCATTTCATTGTTGTCAAAATTGAAATAGATGTATTTGTCTTTATTTAAACTTGGTATATCTCTAATTG
>JAEUTT010000032.1 GCA_016787165.1 Bacteroidia bacterium
TCTGGTTCGTTTATACCAAAGTTATTGCTAAGCGAGTCGGGGCTAATATCAGAATCTAAAATTGTATGAAAATCAGCTGAACAATATTGTTCATCTTGAGCTTTACATTCAGTGAAAGTTATTAAAGTAAGCTTGCAATTATTGAATTTCGTGCTATTTAGAGTACATTTATTAAAAGCAGAATTCGAAAAATTGACTTGAATAAAAGAACATCCCTCTAAAGTTGTCTCATTGAAATTTAGATTGGTTCTTGTTTTTTCAGGGAACTGGCTCAATCTTAAATTATAAAGTTTGCAATTGTTAAAGGATAGATCATTGTATGATCCACCGTCAAAATTTATAAGCGAATTATCCGAGCAGTTTTCAAATAATGATTGGCTAAAGCCACAGTCCCAAAAGAGTACATCATTAATTTGTCCCCCTATAATATATGTTTGTTCAAATAAACAGTCTAAAAACTTTGAATTAGTGAATGAACAATCAATAAATTTTACATTTGTGAAAATACAATGATCAAACACTACTTCTGGGAATGAGCAATGCTCAAAAGTGCAATTAATAAATTCAAATGACTCTAAATTTATTGCCCTAAATAACTGCCCTTTAAAGAGGTGCCCATTTACGGTTAAAATGGGACTGTCGTGAAAATGTGCTCCTCTAAAAAAAGTTCTTATATTTTTTATATCAATAATGTGGTTGCCAGTATGCTCCTTTAAGCGATTAATAAAATTTGCTGTATAGTCAATCTTGTTCATTAAGAAAAAAATGGATGGTGAATTAATTTGTTTGCATTATCCTCCTGACTTATTTTAATGTACTTTAAAAAACTCTTTTCTGTTCGATGTCCCGTAATTTTCATTATGGAAATTGTCGGGACATTCTGAAGGTAAGCATTCGTAGCAAATGATCTCCGAGCAGTATGAGTAGTAATTAACTGCCATTTTTCAAATACTACATTCTGTTGCTCACCACCTTTTGTAAAGGAAATAAGAACAGCCTCTTTTATTTCTGCCAATTGTCCGAGTTCCTTTAAATAATCATTCATTTTTTGGTTTGAAATTGCCTGTGGTGGTATTCCTTCATGCTTAGCCAGTATGTGCTTTACATGAGATTTTAAAGGGATAATTACAAGCTCGCCTGTCTTTTGTGTTCGGATTCGTACGAGACTTCCTTCCTTATTTATGTTTTCATTTCTCAATTGTACTAAATCTGAAAAACGCAACCCTGTATAACAAGCAATAATAAATAAATCCTTCACTTTGTCAAGCCTTAAATTACTTGATAAATCAAGATCACAAAGACGCTGAATTTCTGCTTCAGTCAAATAGATACTTTCCGAAGGTTCTTCAACAGTTTTGAAACGGCGGTTTTTAAATTGCAAATTGGTAGTTAATTTCCGATCAACGGCCTCATTCATAAAAACCTTTACATTTTTTATAAATGTTCCTATTGAATTCTTACCGTAATTCCGGCCAATTAGGAAGCTCATATATTGGTCATAAAAATCTAGATCAATCGAGTCCAGGTGCAGACTTCTTTTAGATTCTTGCTTAAACTCTCTCAGTAGCCGGATGGATTGCCTTAGTTGCTTCTTTGTAAAATACTTTCTATCGGTTGTGTCAACAAGGTGTTCAGCAAAGCTTACCAGATCATTTTCCCGGCCACTATCCTTTTGAAGTAACTTATCCAATGGAATTCTAAGAAGCTCAGGAGTTGGACTTATTTTATCATTAAGAAGCTTTCTGTAATTGTCATTAACAACCCCTTCCAAATTGTTTAATAGAGTATTAAATTCAGCATATTCGGGAAACTGCCTTGTTTCTTTTGCCCTTTGTTTTTCGGGATTCCAAAACTTTGGATTTATTTTTTGACTTATTGAATATTTAAGCATTGCCCCATTAAATCGAAATATCAAATAAATAAGGGTTGGTTCAATACTGCGAGGCTCTTTAAGAATAAATGTAACTGATGCCATGAAACTGCTGTTTTACCAAATATAGGAGGATTAAAAAATATCAGGGGACATTTGAGGGGACACTTTTTTTTAATCTATTTAATTTTAAATAGCCTCCCATTTTCTTCAAAAGCCTTTACTGGCAATAGTTTCGTGAGTAGAACAGATAAAAGCGAATAAAAGCGAGTAGCCTTAATAGTACTCCAGTCCCGGGCACAAAGAAGACCTTCCATGTTACAATGGGAGGTCTTTTTATTTTATGTTGTTGTAAAAGGTGTGCTGGTTCCCTGCCTGACTCCTGCCCGACTCCTGCCCGACTACATTATATATAAATATTATGGTGAGGCGGGGCGTCACGCAGTCAGGGATTCCAGTCCCGGACACAAAGACCTTCCATAAAACAGAGAGTTTTTT
>JAEUTT010000046.1 GCA_016787165.1 Bacteroidia bacterium
CTAGGAGCATCTGTATTAACATTTCTTGATTTTTTTATTGAGCCCATTGCAATAAAATACGACTACTGGACTTGGCAAGCAACGGAAGTACCTACTCAAAACTATATTGCATGGTTCATTGCTTCATTTTTATTTTTACTATTTTTTTACATTTTAAAGTTTAACAAAAACAATAAGATTGCTTTATTGTTATACATTACACAGTTACTCTTTTTTGTATTTCTAAATTTATTTTAAAAAATGAACTTACTCTTACATATCGCTTTATTTATCATCACATTCTTTGCTATGGAGTTTGTTGCTTGGGCTACTCACAAATATATTATGCATGGCATTATGTGGAAACTACATAAAGATCATCACACAGGAAGTAAGCACACCTTGGAGCATAACGATTGGTTTTCACTCATTTTTGCTATACCAAGCTGGTTACTCATTATGTTGGGAGTCATTTACAATAGCCCTTCTTCTATATGGATTGGCGCAGGAATGACAACCTATGGCATAGCCTATTTTTTAGTACATGATATTTTTATCCATCAACGCATTAAATTATTCAGAAATGCAAATGGTAAGTATTTTAAAGCCTTGCGCAGAGCACATAAAATGCACCATAAACATTTAGGAAAAGAAAATGGTGAATCCTTCGGATTTTTAATTGTTGGCAAAAAATATTATAACAGCGAAAACAATTTAGCACAAGGATAATGGAATTAAGTAATTTTACATACGCCTCACTTATCCTATTTACCCTCTCCTATCCTCTTTTTAAAAGTTTTGAAGATAAAATTAGCTATGCTTCAAAATGGAAATACTTATTCCCTGGAATCATTTCAAGTGCTGTTTTTTTTATTGTATGGGATATTTTATTTACCCGAATGGGTGTTTGGGAATTTAATCCAGACTACATTTTAGGATTAAATTTTTTGCATCTTCCGCTAGAAGAATGGCTATTTTTTATTGTTGTTCCTTTTGCCTGCGTTTTTATTTATGAAGTAATGAATTATTTTGTAAAACAAGATGTACTAAAAAACTATACCAAATCAATTACTTTAGTATTACTAGTTGTACTGTTTACTTTAGCCATTTTAAATTATCAAAAGCTATACACCTTTTACACATTCCTATTTTTAGCAAGCTTTTTAGGCATACATTTATTTATACTAAAATCAAACTATTTAGGTCGATTTTACATTGCTTGGCTAGTATGTATCATTCCATTTTTTATTGTAAACGGAATTTTAACTGCAATGCCGGTAGTTATATACAACGACAATCATAACCTTGGTATCCGACTGTATACAATACCTATTGAAGATACTTTTTATGGAATGTTAAATATTTTGCAGGTTATAACCATATATGAATGGCTTAAAAAAAAGAATAGCTAAACTTTATTTCCTACTCTACATATAAAGTTGATTGTGTATTTTTACACTATCAATATGGCAAAACAAACATTTCTTACATTTCTTTTTTCTACTTTTCTTTTATTCAACTGTTTTTCTCAAAAAACAATTGTAAGAGGAACCATCATTGATAAAATGAACAATGAACCCATTCCGTTTGTTCCTATTGTATTTAAAAATACAGGCATAGGAAGCACAAGCAACGAATTAGGGCTATACACCATTGAAACCGATAAAAAATCGGATTCGATTGTCGTTACATTTATTGGATATAAAAAGCAAACTATTTCTATTATTCCTAATAAAACACAACGTATTGATGTATTGCTCGAACCCGACAACTATACTTTGTCGGAAGTAAAAATAAAACCAGGCAGAAACCCTGCATTTAGAATTATGGATAAAGTAATTAGCCATAAAAAACAAAACAATAACAGTGAATTTAAAGCCTATGAATGGGAAATGTACGATAAGTTTCAAATTTACTTTGGGAATTATTCCGAAAAATTCACCAAACGAAAACAATTTAAAAATTATAATTTTATTTTTAATTATGCCGATAGCACAGCCGATGGAAGAGCTTTATTGCCAATTTACATGAGCGAAACAATAAAAAAAGAATATGCCTCAGAAAATCCATACCTAAATGAGTCTATCACCATTGCTCAAAAATTGAGCGGAGAAAACTATGAGCAGCTTACCATCATTGCCAATAAAATGGTAGAAAACATTAACATTTACAACAACTTTTTTTTAATTTTAGATAAAAGCTTTATTTCGCCTATCAATGATAATTATCAATTGTACTACAAATATTATTTAGAAGATAGCTTAATCATTGGCCAACAAAAATGTTATCAAATACGATTTACACCTAAATGGAAGGAAGATTTTGCTTTTTCAGGAACCATGTTTATAAACGATACAAGCTTTGCAGTTAAAAAAATAGATCTGTACATTAATAATGAAATTAACTTAAAT
>JAEUTT010000087.1 GCA_016787165.1 Bacteroidia bacterium
GAATTACCTTCAAAAGAGATTGAATATGTTACCGAACCTTCAAATACAGGAGTCGATTTAAAACTAACAGCTAACATTGCTAATGCAAAAAGCGAGAATAATTGAATTGTTTGTTTCATGATTTTAAATTTTAATAAAAAAAGAGATTCCTAAGAATCTCTTTTTAAAGTTATTATTAATTAAAAATTAGCTTAATACTTTTTTCACTAAATCGGCTGCTTCTTGCAATGCTATTGCTGAAAATACTTTTAATCCCGACTCATCAATAATTTTTTTAGCTTCAACAGCATTCGTTCCTTGCAAACGAACAATAATAGGAACATTAATTGAACCCATATTTTTATATGCATCCACAATACCTTGTGCAACGCGATCACAACGAACAATACCGCCAAAGATATTTACTAAAATAGCTTTTACATTGGGATCCTTTAAAATAATACGGAATGCTTGTTCCACACGTGCAGCGTTTGCAGTACCTCCAACATCAAGAAAGTTAGCAGGATCACCACCCGATAATTTAATGATATCCATAGTAGCCATTGCTAAACCAGCACCATTTACCATACAACCTACATTACCATCAAGTTTAACATAGTTTAAGTTATGTTCACCAGCTTCAACTTCTGTAGGATCTTCTTCTGAAGTGTCACGTAATGCAGCATAATCAGGATGACGGAATAATCCGTTTCCATCAAATGTTACTTTTGAATCAACAGCAATAATTTTATTGTCAGATGTTTTTAACACAGGATTTATTTCAAACATTGATGAATCTGTTGCATCGTATGCTTTATAAAGCGAAGCAATAAATTTTGTCATTTGTTTAAATGCTTCACCAGATAATCCTAAGTTAAATGCAATTTTACGACATTGAAAATCGCGTAATCCTACTTTTGGATCAATTTCTTCTTTGAAAATTAAATGTGGTGTATCATGTGCAACTGTTTCAATATCCATCCCACCTTCGGTAGAGTACATAATGGTATTACGACCTTTAGCACGATCAAGTAATACGCTTACGTAAAATTCTTTTGTTGGTGTTTCTCCAGGATAATATACATCTTGAGCAACTAATACTTTGTTTACTTTTTTACCTTTTTCACCTGTTTGCAAGGTAATAAGGGTATTTCCTAATATGTTTGTAGAAATTGTTTTCACATCATCTAATGATTTTGCTAGTGCAACCCCACGTTGTTCTGTACCTTTAATTTTACCTTTTCCACGTCCACCAGCATGTATTTGTGACTTAATCACCCACCATCCAGTGCCGGTTTGTTTTTGCAATTCTTTTGCAGCTTCCACAGCTTGTTCAGGAGTATCGGCAACAATTCCTTCTTGTATTGCAACTCCAAATCCTTTTAAAATGGCTTTACCTTGATATTCGTGTATATTCATAACTTAATTTTTACGTGTTTTTTAATGAGTTTCAAAAGTATGTTTTTTATTGATGAATACAAATAGTTTTGAATAAAAAAATCCCTCAAGTTTTTAACCAGAGGGATTCTTTAAGTTTTTAATAATTAAAATTATTTTTTAGCGTAACGGTTACGGAATTTATCCACACGACCTGCTGTGTCTACTAATTTAACTTTTCCAGTATAAAAAGGGTGGCTCATATGAGAAATCTCCAATTTAACAACCGGATACTCATTACCGTCTTCCCATTTAATGGTTTCTTTCGTTTCTACGCATGATTTAGTTATAAAAGAGTAATCATTACTCATATCTTTAAATACTACTAAACGATAATTTTCTGGGTGAATTCCTGCTTTCATTTTTATTCAATTTTTTAATTTTCGGACTGCAAAGATAATTATTTGTATTTATTCTGCAATTTTTAATTCAACTATTTTTAAATCCAATTCTGTACTATATTTGTCCTATGAAAAAGAGCATTTTTAAACTTTTAGCCAAAATCAACAAAGCTATACTACCTAAATATTATATGCGCGACCTAAAAAACCTAAAAAAATGGGAAATGGCTATTGTTGGCTATAAATATTGGGTCACCTGTAATGCTTTAGACTAATCTGTTAGTGCTTGAATCCAAGCATCTGTTGCACCTGCTTGTTGCGCAATTTTCACTTTTTCGATTGCTTCGGCTTTAGTTTGGCATTTAAACATAAAAATATAGTTGTAACCTTTAGGCCCAGAATATACCCAATCTGTTGTTGAGTACCCTTTTGCCTTATAGCGCTGTGCTTCTGCAATCGCTAAATCCCTGTAATAATAAGTCCCTACCACTACATAAAAACCTTTATTAGGAATCGCATTTCCTGTATCTCTAAAATCGCTTTTAGGATTAGATGCTAGCAATACTCCATTTTCACGTGTTTTATTACTTGGTGTTTCTGTAACAACTGTATTTTTAACCTCTGGTGGTGTTTGTACTTGTTGAACTACCTGTGGTTGGGGTGTTTGTTGAACAGGTGGGGACTGAACTACCTGCGGTTTTGATTCCGATGCTTTTCTTTGCTCCTCAAGTTTTTTAGTTAGCTCCTCAATTTTAGCTTGATTTTGCTTTAATTGGTTTTGAATACTATCCATACGTTTTACGTAGGCTTCATTTTGTAAATTCTCTTTTTTAGGGCTTACCACCTCATCCGCTTTTTTATTTTTACCAAACTTAAAGTTTAGCATTAATTCATGGCTTACACCTGCATATTTACCCACATCACCAATAATTATATCATAAGAATAGCCTACAAATAGTTGTTTGTGCAACCTAAAGCCAATATTTGCACTTACAGCGTAGTCGCTTTTATAAGTACCACCTATCCAAAATAAGTTATTCCAGTTCAATGTTAAACTCCCATCATATTGCAGAGGCGCATTTGGTAAGTAGCGAACTAAGCCCAATGGTGTAAGTGAAATTTCTTTTTCTTTAGAAAGTACAAATTTATATCCTAATGAACCCATATAATGACGAGCCATTGCATAATAAGAACGCACATCCGAGTTTTCAATATAATTTACATTATTACCAATCACTTGCGGTACTGCTACACCAAATTGTAATCCTTTAAATACGAATGCTAAACCTGCATTTCCATCAAAGGTAGTTTTACGTTGTACTTCGTTAAACAGAGTTGGATCGTTACTGTTTTCAACAATAGCTTTTGAATAATCATAGGTGTGATCAACAACTCCTAAAGAGACACCAAAACGTAACTGGGTATTTTCG
>JAEUTT010000092.1 GCA_016787165.1 Bacteroidia bacterium
AATCTTCTTGTTTTTTATTGATTGATGAAAGTGGAAAAGAGCACGCTATTTTTACTGGTGACACATTGTTTGTTGGTGATGTTGGAAGACCAGATTTAGCTGTTAAAAGTGACTTAACGATGAATGATTTGGCAGGTATGCTTTACGATTCATTGAATACAAAAATTAAAACACTTTCAGATGATGTAATTGTTTACCCTGCACACGGTGCCGGCTCTGCTTGTGGAAAAAACATTGGTAAGGAAACTTTTTCTACTATCGGACAACAGAAAAAAATGAACTATGCTTTACAACCAATGAGTAAAGAAGAGTTTATAACTGCTGTAACCGATGGATTAGCAGAACCTCCAAAATATTTTTTTGTGGATGCAATGCTAAACAAACAAGGCTATGAAAGCATTGATGATGTTATTAGTAAAAATACACTGCCTTTAACCATTGCTGAATTTGAAAAAGAAATAAATGCTGGCGCTACCATTTTAGATGCTAGAGAAGCCGATGTGTTTGAAAGAGCATATATACCAGGCGCAATTAATATTGGACTTAACGGACAATATGCACCATGGGTAGGAGCATTATTAGATGCACATACACCTCTACTTTTGATAGCTGATGAAGGAAAAGAAATAGAAGCAGTATTGCGCTTAGCACGAGTGGGCTTTGAAAATGTACACGGTTATTTAAAAGGCGGAATTGAAGCTTGGAAAAATTCAGGAAAACAAATAGAAACAGTAGAGAGTATTTCTGCTGCCGAATTTGTAGAACAAATACAATCACCAAGCAATATACTTGATGTTAGAAAAAAAGGAGAAGTAGAAACTGGCATGATTGAAAATGCACAACACATTTGCTTATCTAAATTGCAAAATGAATTAGATACATTGGATAAATCAAAACATTATTATATACATTGTGCAGGAGGTTATCGTTCCATGATGGCTGCTTCTATCATGAAACAAAAAGGATTTAATCATATTACCAATGTTAGAGGTGGTATGTCAAAAATAAAAGAAACAGGTATTAAATTAATAGAGCCAATATTGGTATAAATAATAAACACAAAAAAATGAAAAAAATATTTTTTACCCTTGTTGGTATTCTTTCAATAAATAGTATTGTAACAGCTCAATCTGTAGTAACTAATTTGCCTACCGAGCGTTTTAAAGCAATCATAGAAAGTGATAAAGCGGGAGTTATTATCGACTTGCGCACACCCGATGAAATTGCAAAAGGTTATATTAAAGATGCTGTTTTTATTGATTATTTATCAAAAGATTTTGAAAAAGAAATTGCAAAACTTGATAAATCAAAAACATACTATGTGTATTGTGCTGCAGGTGGCAGAAGTGCTGATGCTGCTGCTCACATGGAAAAAATCGGGTTTAAAAGAGTATATAACTTAGAAAAAGGTTTTTCGGATTGGAAGAAAAAAGAATTACCTATTGAAAAGAAATAAAATGTAATTCATCTAATAAAAAAGCTCGAACATTTATGTTCGAGCTTTTTTATTTTTTGAGTTAGTATGATTCTACTTTATAACACCTAAATTTTTTCCCACTTTTTCAAAAGCGGCCAATGCTTTATCCAAATGTTCTTTTTCATGAGCTGCTGATAGTTGAACACGGATACGTGCTTGTCCTTTAGGAACAACAGGATAGAAGAAGCCTGTAACATAAATTCCTTCATCCAATAATTTAGTTGCAAATTCTTGAGCTAATTTTGCATCATATAACATTACAGGAACAATAGCAGAATCGCCATCTTTAATTTCTAATCCTGCTTTTTTAATTCCTTGTTTAAAGTAATTTACATTCCACTCTAACTTATCACGTAAATCGGTTGTTTCGCTTAGCATGTCTAATACAGCAATAGAAGCACCAACAATGTGTGGAGCTAATGAATTACTAAATAAATAAGGACGTGAACGTTGACGTAACATTTCAATAATTTCTTTTTTGCCCGATGTAAATCCACCCATAGCACCACCCAATGCTTTTCCCAATGTTCCGGTAACAATATCCACACGGTTCAT
>JAEUTT010000115.1 GCA_016787165.1 Bacteroidia bacterium
TAACCCAGAAATCCCTTTAGATGTAAAACCTATAGAAGATGTTCCATTTTTTGATAACGAAGAAGTTGCCGAAAAAACGAATATAGTTACTTCATCTGAAAATGTAAATAATCAAAATGCTGAAATGGAAGCACCTAAAATGGAAGGAGCGAACTCTGAATCAATATCTGAACAAGATACAAAAGAACAACCTAAACCAAAGCACCAGCACCCACACCAGCAACAACGTCAACAACAGCCTCAAGCACAAGATTTATACAATTTTGATGGGATTGTTGTTAGTGAAGGGGTATTAGAAATTATGCCTGATGGGTATGGCTTTTTACGTTCATCTGATTACAATTATTTAAATTCACCTGATGATATTTATGTATCACAATCACAAATAAAATTATTTGGATTAAAAACAGGTGATACAGTAAGAGGTAGCATACGCCCTCCTAAAGAAGGTGAAAAATATTTTCCATTAATTAAAGTAGAAAAAATAAATGGTCGTGAGCCTGCATTTGTTCGTGATAGAGTTCCTTTTGATTATTTAACCCCATTATTTCCATACGAAAAATTTAAATTAACAGGCCATCCTCAAGAAAATATGAGCACCCGAATTTTTGATTTGGTTACTCCTATTGGAAAAGGACAAAGAGCTTTAATTGTAGCTCAACCCAAAACGGGTAAAACTGTTTTGTTAAAAGATATTGCAAATGCTATTGCAGCTAATCATCCCGAAACATATTTAATTATTTTACTAATTGACGAACGTCCAGAAGAGGTTACTGATATGGCACGTAGTGTAAAAGCGGAAGTTATTGCATCTACCTTTGATGAGCCTGCTGATAGACATGTGAAAATTGCTAATATTGTATTAGAAAAAGCAAAACGAATGGTAGAATGCGGACATGATGTATGTGTTTTATTAGATTCTATTACACGTTTGGCGCGTGCTTATAACACCGTTCAGCCTGCATCAGGTAAAGTATTGAGTGGTGGTGTAGATGCAAATGCATTACACAAACCTAAGCGGTTCTTTGGCGCTGCTCGTAAAATTGAAAATGGTGGTTCACTTACCATTATTGCTACAGCTCTTACCGAAACAGGTTCAAAAATGGACGAGGTTATATTTGAAGAATTTAAAGGAACAGGTAATTCCGAAATTCAATTGGATAGAAAAATTGCCAATAAACGCGTATATCCAGCAATTGATATTGTTGCTTCGAGTACGCGTAGAGATGATTTATTGGTAGACAAAGAAACACAACAACGTGTATGGATTTTACGCAAACATTTGTCGGATATGAATCCTGTAGAAGCAATGGATTTCTTAAAAGACAGAATGAAAAATACACAAACCAATGAAGAATTTTTAATTGCGATGAACGGTTAATGGTGATAGCCTATGAAAAAAATTAATTTAAGCATTCAATTTGCTATAGTTGCTGGTTTTTTAAATTGTGTTGCGTGGTACGCTCTAGCAAAAAATATGGGATTCTACGAAATTAAAGTATATGTATATCGAAATTATTTAACCATTTTACTTTTATTTTTAGGAATTTTCCTTTCTACTTTTTTTACAAAACGAGCTAATTTAGGCTTTTTGGATTTTAAAAAAGCAGTTAAAGATGGTTTGTTATTTAGTTTTGTTTTGGCTGTAATCATTGCCATATTCAATTATTTATATTACAACTTTATTACTCCTGATACTATCGATTTTTTTTTAAGCGAAGCCAAAAAATTTATGCTTCAGTTTCCTGATAAATACAAAACAGAAGATATTCCTAGATATTTAGAAGGAGAAAGAGGAAATTTTAGTTCATTAAAATTAATACCACCAATTTTATTTTTTGGATTGATAATTTCATTACTAGCCGGAGCTTTGTTTCAAAAAAAAGTGATCCCAAGCGATAACTAAATTATTAAATTTTACTTTTAAATGGCTGATGAATTAAAAGAGATGTTTGATGCTAAGTATTATGAAAACTTAGCTACACAAGTTCAAAAATTGTATCCTAGTTTCAATAAAAAATCTTTTTTACAGAATACTTGCTCTTCATTAGAAGACTTATCCTTAAATCAGCGACTAAGAAATACAAGTGTCGTTCTAAAAAAACATTTACCAGATAATTATAAAAAAACAATTTCACTTTTTTATGATGTAATTGAAACGATGCCTAAAGGATACACCTCTTTAGTGTTTCCTGATTTTGTTGGTTTATATGGCCATAATGATTTCAAAATGTCGATGGATGCATTGAAACATTTTACATCTTTTGGATCATCCGAATTTGCTATACGTGAATTTTTAAGAAACGATTTTTCGAAAACTATAAAGGTGATGGAGGGGTGGGCTATTGACCAAAATTATCATATTAGACGATTAGCGAGTGAAGGCTCTCGTGCTCGTCTGCCTTGGTCGTTTAAATTAGATGAGGTAATTCATAATCCTCAATCAACAGCTGTAATACTACATTCACTTAAAGAGGATAATGAATTGTATGTAAAGAAATCTGTTGCCAATCATTTAAATGATATCTCTAAAGATAATCCTCATTATATGCTTCAATTGATTGATAAATGGGATAAGTCAAATGCTCATACAGCATGGATTGTGAAACATGCATCACGAACGTTGATAAAAAAAGGAGATAAAAAAGTATTGCAGATTTTTAACTATGAAAAGAATGAAAAAGTTGAAATTCAAAATTTTAAAATAAAGCAACCCAAACTAAAAATTGGTGAAACATTAGAGTTTAGTTTTTTCATTGTATCAAAGAAAAGTAAAACTCAAAAAATAGTAATTGATTATGCGATTCATTATGTGAAAAAAGGGGGAGATACATCAGCAAAAGTTTTTAAACTAAAGGAGTTAGACTTGGTTTC
>JAEUTT010000125.1 GCA_016787165.1 Bacteroidia bacterium
AAAAAACAGATTTTAAATTAAAAAGCATTCTTGGCGAATTAGAAGTTATCAAAGAAAAAATAAAAGGCATTGAAAATAAACCTCAATTAGAGCGTGCTATCAAAGGGATTGTTGAAGAAATTAAAAACATGAACGAAGATAAGAAAGAGCTGGAGGCGCATTTAAATGATTTAGTTAAAGAAATTGCATCAAAGCAAATTATGCTTGATAAATTAAATGAGGAAAAACGAAATCTGGAGTTGCGTGTAAAAGAGTTGAAAGATAGAAAAATGGAGTTGGAAGGAATTGATGTGGAGCCACGCGAATATGAAACAAATGACAACTTGGATTATATCTATTCCAAAATTCAAATTCATCAAAAAGATCGTCACGATTTAAAAACAAATAAAGATTTAACTTTTGAAAATTTAAAATATCGTTTACGTAGTAGCATTGCTGACGAAGAAGAATTTATCAGATTTATAGAAGAAGAAATAGCTTGTTTGAGTGATAAAGAAAGAAGTATTGATGGTTTATTGTCAAGTATTTCTACTCAATTTGCCAATCCGGCTTATACCTTAATTAAGCGTTACGAAGAATTTAAGCAATTTGTGTACAATAAATTTAATACCAAATTAGCGTCTACTCGTATTTCTAATATTGAATCATTAAAAATAGATTTAATTGATAATGAACGCATATTGGGGGAATTAAAACAAATTAGTTCTATTCAAGAGTTTAATGGTCAAATGAGTTTTGATTTCGACCAATCCGAAAATTTAAGAATATTGAATAATTATTTAGATAGTGGTAAAAAAGTGCACTTTGATGAATTGTTTAATATTGAATTATTGCTTGAAATTAAAGGAACCGAAAAACGTGTGGATCTAGCAAATCAGGTAGAGTCGGATGGTACCGATCGTATGATTCGTTTGGTAATTATCATGGCAATTATTAATCGTTTGGCAATTACTGATGAACAAAATAAAATAACCTTGTTTATTGATGAGGTTGCAACGATAGATAAACAAAATCGTCCGGAATTAGTAAAATTCTGTAATGCACATAATTTTATTCCAATTTTTGCTGCACCAGATGCTGTTGAAGGATTTAATAAATACTACTTTATTTACCCTTCAAAAGGAAAAATCAATATCAACGAAAAGCAAAATGCTGTGATTGTTGAGCGTAATGGTGTGGTTGAAAAACCAATCAGCAAAAAAAATCTGAACTAATTTTAAGCAATAGAGATAAATGAAAGCAGAACCCAAAACGATACTTCGCTTTTTATTGGAGCATTATGATGCTATTGCCGATTTGTATGAAACACAATCGAATGAAGGAGTTATTGCTCATGAAACTCTTTCGCAAATTGTTAAAAAGCATGATAGTGATATTAAGTCGCAATTAATCGACTATAAGATTTTAAGTCCGGTAAATGAAAATTACGAGATACGTACTGTTTATTATAACTTAATAGAATTTATATTAAGTGAATTTAAACCAATGTTGCCAGAAACTATTGAAAAATATCATACTTCAATAGCTGAATTATTCCGTAAAATCAGAGAAAATATTAATGGTGATAAGGTAACACTAAGCCAACGATTGAATGATTTAGCAATAGAAGTGCGTTCGTTTTATGAAATGGTGGAACGTAACACGATGAGCTTATTACAAGAGACACGTGAGCTAAAAGCAAATGTTAAAAAAATCGACTATCGCGAAAAAATTGTGCGTGCTTCACGTTGGATTGACGAATACATCATTCCATTAAATAAAATTTTAGATATCAATCATTCGGCATCTGTTGCAAATAAATTGTATGAAATTTCGGAGTATTCTAATAAATACCGTTTAAATTTTGACGATGAAAACGCTCGAGTGCAGTTTGAAAAGCTTTATTTTCAATTGATTCAAGTAAATGATAATTTGTTAAAACAATCAAAAATTTTAACAAATGAATTATTGCCATTGATCGAACGTATTCGTACCGAATCAATAATACTTACAGGCTGGATTACTTTCTTGAAAAATCCATACAAACGTAAAGTGCCTAAGTTGTTGAAACGTAAAGAAGTTTCTATCTATTCAAATGATACTTTTTTTAATGCATCTGAAATTTTTGAACAATTTAAAAATGAAGTGGATGTTTATTTTGAAGAGGAAGAAAATGATTCAGAAAAATGGATTTTTGATAAACAACATTATACTCAAAAATTAAAAGACAATCTACCTGTAGATAATTTCTTTAGCTGGTGTAATAAAACATTAAAGGATGAATACAAAAAAGTAGAAATTGAAAAATTCTTTGCGCTTACGCAATTAGCTTTTGATGATGATATTGAAAGAGAATACCATGAAAAAGCGCAGTTTGATAAAATTAAAATTGATAATTTAACATTAACAGTTCCTAAACTTATAATCAATAAACAACATGGAATTTCCTAATCATCACCGACAAATAGTAGAAGATTTAATGGCAGGTAAATTTGTTTTGCCTCAAGAACGTACTTATCAAGTGCTAAAAGAGCATGAACATTCCTATACATACTTTTTTAAGGCTTCTTTTAATTATGAGTTGCGTTTAACACAAGACTATGCATACTTAGTATCCGAAGAGTCGCAAGAAATGCTTTCGCGTGATATTTGCATATTTATAGCTTTATTGAGTTATGAATTGGATAGAGATGGAAAAAACTTTTTAGAGCGCATTCAGTTTAGTGAATTTGAGATGGAAGAAATTGAAAACTACTTTATAAACTCTTCTTATATTGATTTAATACTATCGAACAAACAATTAAAAGACACCGATTCTCGTAAAAATTTTATCAATACACTTAACAGAAGAAATGTAATTGAAAAAACAGGTGATAACCGTTTTGTATTTACTTCGGCAGCCAAATTTTTTATGGACTTTGCAAGTGATATTGTAAAGTATGAAAATGCAGAGAAAGAGGAATAGATAAAGTTGAATAAGAAATAGACTGTTTCAATTTATCTTGAAGCAATCTATTTCTTATTTTTGTTTAGAAAAGTATTCATTCTGTACCTCATTAAATTCCTTAATTATATTTTCTCTTTCGCTAATGAGGTTGGCTACAAATACACTCTTTTTATAAAAGGTCATCATCAATAGCCATTTATTTTTAATCTCAATAATTGTGTAGTAATAACGATAAGCAAACAGCCCGCTTAAAGGAAGTGAAAGCCCATAAATAATTGTAAGCCATTCGTTATGAGTATATCTCCAAACAGCAAAAATTTGTAGCGTATAAAAAATAGCAAAGCTAAATACTCCCCCCACCATTCCAATTGCACCTCTAAATTCAATGGTTTTGGTTGTTTTTTTAGCAATAAATCCTGGAATTTCAAAAGCTATAAAATTATTGATAGCACCATACACATAAATTGGGAATCCTAAAAGGATGTATAATAACAAAAGTATATTACTTTTTAAAAACGATTGCTTTTTTAAACTTTTAGAAATGCCATTATCGTCAATACCTAATTCTTCTAATGCCTTAACGTAGTTGCTCAATCGTATTCTCATGGCATCTACTTTTTTAGGATCAATAATAGAGTAGTAGTTTACTATTTCGATGATGTTTTTAGTAATTAAAAAATCGGTTGATTTGTCTTCTTTATCACCACTCGTTTGACGGATAGCGTTTTTGTAAAGCATTTCAATACTTGCAACCAGTTCATCTGTTTTTTTGTCTTCAATATCAATTACAATTTTTTCGAGTTGTAAGGTAATATCGCTAGTTAATGTTTGTACTGCTTTTATATCATCTGTTTGATATTGGTTTTTGTATTCTTTACAATGGATAGGGTTGTTAATATTTACAAATAAGTCGCGATTAAAACGATGCGGATTTTCATAATTTAATCCTATGTTAATGATAGAAACATCTAGCTTAAAATTGTTTTTTGCTTCAGCGCCCAGCGCAATGCGTGCTGCACCTGTTTTGATAGGTTTTAATTTTCGTTCTGTAATACTTATACCTTCGGGAAACATTAAAATAGCACCTCCTTTTTCGAGGTGTTCAAAGCATTTGTTAAATGTGTCTTCGTTTTTATTCATCAGCTCCGGATTATCTTGTTTGCGATACACAGGAATCATATTAAACTTGGGTAATAACCAACGGGTGAATTTGTTTTTAAACAATTCTCCTTTGGCCAAAAAATATACTTTTCTATTGATTAAGGTGGCAATTACTATGGGATCCATAAATGTGCTAGGATGGTTTGCCAATATGAGCAATGGCCCTTTTTCAGGAATAAGCTCTTTATTACGAATAGTGATGGAACGAAAAAATATTCCAACCGTAATTTTCATTAATGATTTAAGGAAACTGTAAAGCATTTTTTAATAACTAAGGTACATTTTTTATAATAAATCCTATTTTCAAATTACTAATATAATTAGTATATTTGTGCTAAAATATTTAGTTATGTCAAAAATAGCCAAAAACATTAGAATCTTGAGAGGGGTAAAAAAACTCTCGCAAGAACAATTATCAGCCGAATTAGATATTCCTCGTTCGCGTTTAGGTTCCTACGAAGAAGGTAGAGCAGAACCTCCTTATGATTTATTGATAAGAATTGCTGATTATTTTCATGTAGCGATTGATGCATTGGTAAGAGCCGATTTAGCTAAAACTGATTTACAATCGTTAATTAAAGTAGGTAAAAATCGTATCCTTTTTCCTATTACAGTTGATAGTTTTGGCAATGATTTGGTGGAAGTAGTTCCCTTAAAAGCATCGGCAGGTTATGTTACAGGCTTTGCTGATCCACAATTTATAAAAGAATTACCTATTATGAGTTTGCCTTTTAAAATAGTGGGCAAGCACCGTGCCTTTGGTATAAAAGGTGATTCAATGCCTCCTTTAAAAGATGGTTCAACAGTGGTAGGAAAATACATTGAGTCATTAAGTGAAATAAAGGATGGGCAAACATATGTAGTACTTACTAAAAATGATGGTTTAGTGTATAAGCGATTGTTTAGAGCAAAGAAAAATTCAAATGAAGAATTTCAATTTCATTCCGATAACCCGTCTTACGATCCATACGTTATACCTAATGAAGATATTTTAGAAGTATGGAGTTTTGTGTGTAGCTTAAATATTGGTGAGTTTAGGCCTCAAGATTTGAATGTGGATAGTATGATTCGTTTTTTACAATCGTACAGGGTGGAAATGACAAAGCGTGGTTAGTTAAATTTGTATAAATTATTTATTTGTAATTTAAACATCTTCAAATAAAAACAATAAATTGCTTTGGATTTGTTTAAATCTCTTAGGATAATTTAGCAGTTCTCAAGAGTGTCATTTCGACTGAAAGGAGGAATCTATTAATTTAATGAGATAACTTCCTTGTTGTTGAAATGGGCAAGTAAAAAAATGATTAAAATTTAATAATTGCTTTATGTTTACCATTATTGATATTGAAACTTGCGGAGGTAAGTTCACTTATCCAAACGGACGAATAACCGAAATATGTGTGTTGGTTCATGATGGATTAAGTGTAGTTGAAAAGTTTACATCATTGGTAAATCCTGAATGTACTATTACTCCTATTTACACCAATATTACAGGTATTACTAATGAAATGGTAAGAGATGCTCCAAAATTTCATCAAATAGCCAAACACATTCATCGACTTACTGATAATAAAATATTTGTAGCACACAATGTTAGTTTTGATTACAACTTTGTAAAAGGCGAATATGCATCGATGGGTTTTAATTTTGAGCGTGAAAAATTATGTACTGTTCAGTTGAGCAGAAAATTATTGCCCGGACATGATTCATATAGCTTGGGTAACTTGTGTAAAGATTTAGGAATTCAAAATAATGCTCGTCATAGAGCAGAAGGCGATGCGCTTGCTACAGCACAATTATTTGATTTATTGTTGCAAAGAAAAGCAATGAAAAAATAAAATTTAATAAGCATGTTTAAATCAAAACGAGAATTTGTTTTTATTATCCTTGCCGGAGTATTTATTACCAATGCAATTGTTGCCGAATTAATAGGAGGAAAGCTTATTCAAATTGGTCCTTTTGTGATGAGTATTGGCATTATTCCTTGGCCCATCGTTTTTTTAACTACCGATTTAATCAATGAATATTATGGCAAGTCAGGAGTAAAAAAACTTTCATTAATAACAGCAGCATTAATTGCGTACGCTTTTGTAATATTATTTTTTTCAATCATTGTTCCTGCAGCGCAAGGTATTTCGGCTGTCACTGATGAACAATTTACTGCAGTTTTTGGACAAAGTATGTGGATTATTGTAGCAAGTATTATTGCTTTTCTAGTATCACAATTGATTGATGTATCCATTTTTTGGTTGCTACGAAATAAAACTGGAGGGAAAATGATATGGCTACGAAGTACAGGTTCTACAGTTATTTCACAGCTGGTAGATACTTTTATTGTGTTAGGTATTGCTTTTTGGTTGCCCGGAAAAATGAGTACAAGTACATTTATTAATGCAGCATTAACCGGTTATACATTTAAATTAATTATTGCGGTAGCGCTTACTCCACTTATTTATTTAGGGCATAGCTTGATTGACAATTATTTTGGTGATGAAGATGCACACTTGATTATTAAAGAAGCTGCAGAGGCATCACTGGAGCACAAGGTAAAGGAATAATAATTTAAAAATCGTAAATTTAAACTGTTAATTTTATTCATGCTCTCAAAAGTTCGCCATAGTATTTCTCTTGCTTTATTTGTGATAGTTTTATTACTGATGTCGTACTGCGGAGCAGATTCAGAATCGGTAAATTTACAAAACACTTCCACCACTACTTATTTAAATCATGCTGATTCAGCAAAATATGTTGGGATGAACCAATGTAAATTGTGCCATCAAGATATTTATAATTCATTTATTGAAACAGGAATGGGCAAAAGTTTTGATCTTGCATCCAAACAAAAAAGTTCATCTATTATTGATAAGCATACAGTTATTTATGATAAATACTCCAACTATTACTATCAACCATTTTGGGAGCTGGATAGTTTAAAAATTTTAGAGTTTAGATTAGAGGGAAAAGATACCGTTTTTAAGCGGGTTGAAAAGGTTGATTATATTATAGGCTCGGGTCAACACACTAATTCACATATTCAAAATGTGAATGGCTATTTTAATCAAATGCCAATGACATTTTATACACAACAATCGAAATGGGATTTGCCTCCCGGTTTTGAAGATGGTTCAAACACTCGTTTTACACGTAAGATTGGCTTGGAATGTATGAGCTGTCATAACTCTTTTCCTGAATTTGTTAAAGGTTCTGAGAATAAATATCAGTCGGTTCCAACTGGAATTAATTGTGAGCGCTGTCACGGACCAGGTAGTATTCATGTGCAGCAACGTTCAACAGGTGTAAAAATAGATACTTCAAAATATATTGATTATTCAATTGTTAATCCTGGTAAATTGCCAATTGACTTGCAGTTTGATGTATGTCAGCGTTGTCATTTACAAGGAAATGCCGTGCTAAAAGAGGGAAAATCATTCTATGATTATCGACCTGGGATGAAGTTATCAGATTATATGACAACATTTTTACCTCGCTACCAAGGCGCAGATGATGAATTTATTATGGCATCACATGCTGATAGGTTAAAACAGAGTAACTGTTTTATAAGTAGTTTCAAGGAAGAAAAAAATGAAACATCTTTACGTCCATACAAAAATGCGCTTACTTGTGTTACATGTCATAATCCGCATGTGAGTGTAAAATCAACAGGGAAAGAAGTTTTTAATACTGCTTGCCAAAATTGTCATGGAGGAGCCAATCAAATTGATTGTTCCGAAAAGCGAGAATTATTAGAAAAAGAAAAAAACAACTGTGTAGGTTGTCACATGCCTAAATCAGGATCAATAGATATTCCGCATGTTACAGTGCACGACCATTATATTCGAAAGCCAATAAAAAAAGAAGAAATAGCAAAATTGAAAACCTTTATAGGTTTGTATGCTGTTAATGAAAAAAATCCGGATAGCATTACCAAAGCAAAAGCATACATTCAGCAGTTCGAAAAATTTGATTTTAATTTAGTGTACCTTGATTCGGCTAAACAATACATTTCTGATAAAACAAAAAAGGACATTACTAAAAACATAGATATTCTTGTTCAATTATATTTTATGAAACAAGATTTCAATAGTTTATTAAATTATGTTAATGCGCTAGGGAAAGATAATTTATTGAAATTTATATTAACAAAACAATCATGGGATAATCAACATGCATGGACGCTTTACCGTATAGGTGAATCGTATTATAAGCTGGGTGATTTGCCAAGTGCATCGTTGTTTTATGAAAAAGCTTCCAATTTGGCTCCTCACCATTCTGAATTTAAAAATAAGTTGGGGACAACTTATTTGGCTCAAAATAAGTTGGCTCAGTCAATTCGTATTTTTGAAAAACTATTAGATGAAAATCCTAAATTTATCCCTTCACTTACTAATTTAGGTTATGCCTATTTATTGTCGGGTAATGTGGTGAAAGCAGAATATACTTACAATAAAGCATTAGGCTTGGATCCTGATTACGAAATGTTATTGATGAATATGGCAGGATTGCAAGTGTATAAAAAAACATACAAAGAGGCAATACCTTATTTAAAAAGAGTAATTAAGAAAAATCCAAAAAATGAACAAGCGAAGCAATTGTTGGTTCAACTTCAATCCATGTAATTATGGCTAAACCTAAAATTTCGTTTTTTAAAAAAATAATAATCTCTGCTTTTCTCATTATCCTCCTTGTTTTAGGAGTAGGAGCTTATTTGGCTTACAAAACAATTTATCAGCCAAATGTTAATTTGGGCGATAAAAAATCGCAAATAATATATATTCCCACAGGTTCTTCATTTTCTGATGTACTTAGGATTTTAAGTGAGAATAACATAATAGAAAATACCTCTACATTTCAATGGCTATCCGAAAAGAAAAAATATAAAAACGCAATAAAGCCAGGTAAATACCGAGTGTTAGCAAATATGAGTAATAATGAATTGGTAAATTTGTTAAGAGCTGGAATTCAGGAGCCTGTAGAAATTAATTTTAATGGATTAAAAACAAAAAATCAACTTATTTCAAGGGTAAGTAAACGAATAGAAGCAGATTCTTTGAGTTTGTATTATGCATTGAATGATAATGCTTATTTAAAAAAATTTGGCTTTAATTCCACTACGGTTCAAGCGCTTTTTATGCCCGATAGCTATGAGTTTTATTGGAATACTTCTGTTGATGAGTTTTTTGAACGAATGGCAGCAGAATATCGTTTATTTTGGACGGACGAACGTCAATCAAAGGCAAAACAAATTGGTTTTACTCAAACAGAGGTAGCTATACTGGCTTCCATTGTTCAGTCGGAACAATGTTGTGATATAGCTGAGCAAAAAATGATAGCAGGTTTGTACATTAATCGATTAAATAAAGGGATGTTATTACAGTCGGATCCTACCGTTATATTTGCAATAGGTGATTTTACAATTCAACGAGTTTCATTTGAGCAAACACGTTATAATTCACCATTTAATACATACCTGAATAAAGGATTGCCTCCTGCACCTATTGGTTTTGTTAGTAAATCAAGCTTAGAAGCAGTATTGAACTACACAAAAAATGAATACATATATATGTGTGCCAAAGAAGATTTTTCTGGAAGACATAATTTTGCCAAAAGCTACCAAGAACATCAGCAATTTGCTAAAAAGTATAGAGCAGCATTAAATGCTAGAAATATTCACTAATTATATGTGATTTTTAGTGCTTTTAGAGGTTAAAAAATCATTTTTTAACCCTTTTTTATTCCATCAAAAAAGGTATTTTTGTTTAGTAAACATGGACAAGGCAAAAGGCTACCTAATATATTTTTTAGTATATAAAAATATACAACTCAAATACAAGCATTCTATCTTAGGATTGCTTTGGAGTTTTTTGCATCCATTGTTTTATTTGTTGATTTTTAATTTTGTTTTTTCACAAGCGTTTTCACAAATCCATCATTATTCTTTATTTGTCATTAGCGGACTCATTTTTTGGATTTATTTTTCGGCAAGTACCAATCAGTTAAGTCAAACATTTATAAGAAACGCACATTTATTAAAATCATTAAACGTTAAAAAGCTATTGTATCCTCTGTCGGAACAATTAACAGAATTGGTTAATTTTTTAGCCGGTTTTATTCTATTTCTTTTTTTAATGTATTACTTAGGTTTGGATATAAACTGGAACCTATTGTTTATAGTGCCAATCATTATTTTGTTTAGTGTTTTTTGTTTTTCATTAGGACTGATTTTGGGGTCTTTGAACGTGTTTTTTAGAGATGTAGGGATTTTATGGAATACATTAAATGCAGCACTTTTTTATTTATCTCCTATTGCTTATTCAATTGACATTATTCCTCTTGAATACCGATTTTATTTTAAGTTAAATCCTTTATTCCATTTTTTTTATGTCATTAGAAATATATTGTATGAAGGAATAGCGCCTTCTTTACATTATACTTTGTATTGTGTGATAATAACTTTAGTTTTGTTTATGCTTGCTTTATTCGTATATCGTAAAACTAAAAATGGATTTATTTCAAATTTATAAGGCATGAATAGTCCAGTTATTGAATTAAAAAATGTTTCAGTGAGCTATGTGCATAACACTACAGGTGTTTATTCGCTTAAAGACTATTTTGTCAGCGGTATGTTTTTGTCGCCATTTAAACGAAAGTTGGTTTTAAAGGACATAAATTTAAAAGTTTATAAAGGTGAATCCTTAGGTATTTTGGGAAGAAATGGGGAAGGTAAAAGCACTTTGTTAAGAGCTATTGCAGGTATATTATCTCCCGATAAAGGAAGTGTTGATGTTTCAATTGAAATTTCTCCATTACTTGCTTTGGGTGCAGGTTTGGAACTAGAGTTAACTGGAATAGAAAATATTAAAATATACACAGCATTGAGTGGTAAGTATGCTAAAAATAGTATCCAAGAAACAATTGATACCGTAGCCTCTTTTTCAGAACTTTCGATAGAACAGTTGAACATGCCAGTTAAAATGTATTCAACTGGTATGCTTTCTCGATTGGCGTTTAGTACTGTTGTAAGTTCGCAGCCAGAGTTGATGATGATAGATGAGGTGTTGGCTGTAGGGGATAAAGGTTTTCAGGAAAAGTGTAAACAACGAATTCATCAAATAAAACAAGCTGGTGCTACTATCCTTTTTGTTTCCCATAATCCCGATGAAGTATTGGAAGTTTGTGACAGAGGAATTTGTTTGGAAGAAGGAGAAATTATATGCAATGGAACAAGTGCTGATGCTGTAGCAGCATATAATAATTTATTTGTTTAGTATGTTAACCAGAAGGGATAAAGAAAGAATAAAAAAAAATGAGGAAACACTACTTCTTAAAAAGAAGTTGAGTAGCGACTATATTCCCGACAGAGAAGAAGAAAACATACAATTAAAACAAACTCTTAATCATTCAAAAAAAGAAATAAATCACCTAAATGCTCAATTGGCAAATGCTTTCAGAAGTATTGATATGCTAATTAAAAGAGTTGCCGAATTAGAAAGCAGTCGCTATTATCGCTTTAAAAAATTTCTTTCATTTTATACTTCTCGATTACGAAAAAACTTTCATCCAGACGATGATAAAAATATTTTTGTTGTTATTTATAACTATTTATTTAAAAGAGGTGTTAAAGTATCAAGGGCTTTGTTTGCCAAAATATTGAAACATGTTTATTTATTGGTTGAAATTAAAAAGGTAATCATTGTTGAGGTATTCACAGAAATGTTAGCTAATACAGCTGAATATTCTCAATATTTATATAAAAAGAAAATAAATAAAAGTAAACGTAAATTTATTTTATCTGAAATTAAAAAATTTAAAGAACAGCCTCTTTTTAGTATTGTGATACCTGTTTATGATCCGCCTATTGATTTTTTTACTGAAGCATTAGATTCTATTGTTAATCAAATTTATCCTCACTGGGAAATTTGTATTGCTGATGATTGTTCAGAAGATGATGAAGTAAAGGTATTGATACAAGAATATGCTGATAAATATGAAAATATAAAGTTTACTTTTAGAACCGAAAATGGACATATTTCAAAAGCCACCAATAGTGCAATATCATTAGCTGTAGGAGAATATACTGTTTTGATGGATCAAGATGATTTATTGAGAGAGGATGCTCTTTATGAACTAGCTAAAGTTGTTAATAAATACAAGCAGGTTGATTTAATTTATTCTGATGAAGACAAAATTGATGAAAATGGATTACACTCTGTACCTCATTTTAAACCCGATTGGAGTCCTGATAGTTTATTGTCTAGAAATTATTTAGGACACGTGTGTGCATTTAAAACCAATCAACTAAAAGAAATTGGTGGATGTAGAGTCGGCTTTGAAGGTAGTCAGGATTATGATTTAGTTTTGCGTTATACCGAAAAATATAATAAAATAATTCATATCCCCGAAGTTTTATATCACTGGCGAATTCATCGCGAAAGCGCTGCTTTAAGTGAAACAGCTAAGCCTTATGCATACCGTGCTGCACAAACAGCTTTGACCGAAGCAATGGAACGCAGAGGATATGAAGCTGAATTTGATTTTTTAGAAGGATTCAGAGGGTATAAAGTACGACTCAAAATTAAAGATCCTACAGCATTAGTAAGTATAATTATCCCAACAAAAAATAAGCATGCATACGTTCGCAAATGCATTGACTCTATAGTGAATAAATCAAAGTATAAAAATTTTGAAATTATATTGATTGATAATAATTCGGATGATAAACGATTTTTTAGTTTGGTAAATCAGTATAAAAAGCAAAGCAAATTTGTTTTTAAGTATGTGAGAGATGAGCAGTCATTTAACTTTGCTCGATTAATGAATGTGGGAAGAAAAAATGCAAAAGGAGAATATTTAGTGTTATTAAATAATGATACCGAAGTAATTACACCTGATTGGTTAGATGCATTTGTTGAACACGCTCAACGACCAGAAATTGGAGTTGCAGGTTGTAAATTATTGTATGAAGATGATACCATTCAACATGTAGGAGTGATTGTAGGCCTTGGAGGTGTTGCCGGACATGGTTTAATTAGAGAAGATAGATACGGACCTGGGTATTTTAATTATGTGAATTTGTTTAATAACTATTCTGCCTTAACCGCTGCTTGTATCATGGTAAGAGCGGAAGTGTTTGATAAAGTGAAAGGATTCAATGAAGAATTTGTGGTAGAATACAATGATGTTGATTTTTGTTTAAGAGTGATGGAAGCCGGATACCGTAATGTATACATACCTCATATTGAGTTGTATCATTATGAATCAATTTCACGTGGACATCCGCACTCAACCCCTGAAAATTACAAACGTCATGTTATTGAGGTAAACAAATTTAGAAAAAAATGGATGAAATATGTGGAGCACGATCCACATTATAATCCTAATTTAACACTAGGTGCCGAAAATTTCTCACTTAAAATTTAATTTTAGAAATCCACAGATATAAAAATGGTATTTAGCTCACCGATATTTCTCTTCTGGTTTCTTCCTATGGTTTTGTTTTTTTACTACATCGTAAAAAGGGAATATCGTAATTGGATATTGTTATTTTTTAGTCTTTTATTTTATGGTTGGGGTGAAGCAGAAATGCTTTCAATTATGCTTCTTTCAACAGTAATAAACTATATGTTTGGTTTATTTATTGAAAAAAATACAAATGTTGGGAAGAGAAAAATGTTGTTGCTTATTGGTATTGTTGCTAACCTGTTTATTTTGTTTTTTTATAAATATGCGAACTTTTTTGTAGATAATTATAATTATGCAGCTGGTGTGTTTGGTTTTAATCCTGTATTTTGGGATAAAATTATTCTTCCTCTAGGTATCTCATTTTACACTTTTCACGGAATGAGTTACATGATTGATGTATTTAGAAAACATACACCAGCTCAAAAAAATCCATTGAAATTAGCCTTATATATTTCTTTCTTTCCACAACTGATAGCAGGACCTATTGTTCGTTATAAAGATATTGAACATCAGATGGATGATAGAAAAGTGGATCTAGAATTATTTGCATCTGGTATAAAACGATTTGTTATTGGTCTGTCAAAAAAAGTATTGGTTGCCAATATTATTGGTCGTGTTCCGGATATGGTATTTGGTTTACCCGAAAGTGAGTTGAATGCATACTGGTCGTGGTTAAGTATTATTGCAGCAACATTACAAGTTTATTTAGACTTTTCGGGTTATTCAGATATGGCTATCGGTTTGGCACGTATGTTTGGGTTTAGATTTAAGGAAAATTTTATTTATCCATTTATTGCGCAATCAATGAAAGAATTTTGGACCAGATGGCATATTTCATTGTCTACCTGGTTTAAAGAGTACGTGTATATTCCTTTGGGTGGTAGTAAAAAAGGAAAAATTAGAACCTATCTGAATTTATGGGTTGTTTTTTTACTGACAGGATTTTGGCATGGACCAAGTTGGTCGTTTGTTTTATTTGGAGCA
>JAEUTT010000126.1 GCA_016787165.1 Bacteroidia bacterium
GAAACATGTCTAAAATCTTCTCTTGCAAATATGTTAGATATATGTACCTCAATAACGGGTGATTTAATACTTGCAATTGCATCTCGTAACGCAACCGAAGTATGTGTGTAACCACCAGCATTTAAAATAATGCCATCAATACTAAATCCTATTTCGTGTAGCTTATTAATAAGTTCTCCTTCTACATTACTTTGGTAATAAGACAAATCAATGCTTGTGAATTCCTTTTTTAGATTTTCAAAAAAGTCGTCAAAACTGGAATTACCGTAAATATCTGTTTCACGTTTACCTAATAAATTTAAGTTAGGGCCGTTTATAATAATAATTTTCATTTGAGCTTTTAATAAGAACTAAACACTTAATTATGAGTATCAATGTGTTAGTTACTTTTTCTACTGTAAAGATAAGTTAAAATATTGTTTTATACTTTTAGTATGCTTAATTTTTAAACATATATTATTGAACTGGAATAGTTACATAAGAGGATTTACATCTTTTTTAAAATTAGAGCGTTCGCTCTCCACCAATACTGTGGATGCGTATGTACACGATATTGATATGTTTGTTCGGTTTTTAGAACTAAAAAAATACAGCTATTCACCCAAACAAATTGAATTAACTCATTTACAAGAATTTTTAAAATGGGTGAATGAAGTAGGGATGAGTGCTAACACCCAATCGCGTATCATCAGTGGATTAAAAAGCTTTTACAAGTATTTGTTACTCGAAAATGAATTAAACACAAACCCTACTGAACTTTTAGAATCACCCAAAATAGGCCGAAAACTACCAGACACATTAAACCTAGAAGAAATTAATAAATTAATAGATGCTATTGATTTATCATTGCCCGAAGGACAACGAAATAAGGCAATGTTGGAAACGCTTTATAGTTGCGGTTTACGTGTGAGTGAATTGGTGAATTTAAAGATTTCAAATTTGTTTTTTAATGATAGATTTATAAAAGTAATAGGTAAAGGCGATAAAGAGCGATTAGTGCCTATTGGAAGTGTTGCAGTGAAACATATTTTTTTATATAAAGATAATATACGTTGCCATTTAAAAATAAAAAAAGAAGATGAAGATGTGTTATTTTTAAATAGGAGAGGAGCAAAGCTTACAAGAGTAATGGTATTTACTATTATTAAACAATTGGCAATAAAAATAGGATTAAAAAAGAAAATTAGTCCGCATACATTCCGACATTCATTTGCAACCCATTTAATTGAAGGAGGAGCTGATTTGCGTGCAGTGCAAGAAATGCTTGGACATGAATCAATAACTACTACCGAAATATATACACATTTGGATAGAGATTATCTACGACAATCTATTATACAATTCCATCCAAGAGCTTAGTTATTTAGTTTGGTAGCCTTCTGGTTTTAAAAGTATATCTTTTGTAATCTCGAATTTGAATGAACTTTTATCCAAGATAGAAACTTTTTCTTCTACTGTATTAAATCCATTTGCTTCAATGCTGATGTCATAATTACCTGGCGAAAGAATAATTACATACCTTCCACTGTTTGGGTTAGGCAAATAATTTCCAACAATTTCTTGTGTTTTAGTATCGGTAACAGTAATAAACACATCGCTGAAATTTAATTTTTGTGTAGAGTCGGCTGATGCAATATTTCCTTTAATAACAGAATATTGAGGCTCAATGTCATTGAATGTTACACGGTAAATATCTAAGTCGCCAAATCCACCATCGCGTAATGCTGATATATAACCAAAACGACCGTTGCTTGAAATTCGGAAATTGAAATTATCTTCGGGTGTATTAATTGGATAACCAATATTTTTAGGGTTTGCAAATTGTTTGGTATCAGGATTTAGTTCTGCTTTAAAAATATCATATCCTCCCATGGTAGTATGTCCGTTTGAGCTAAAGTATAACACTTTACCATCTGCCGACATGTTAGGGAAATCTTCATCAAAAGGAGTATTTATTTCTGGTCCTAAATTTTGTGCAGGTCCCCAAGTTCCGTTTGGTAATTTTTTACTCAAGTATAAATCGGTACCACCTAGTCCGCCTGCTCTGGTGCTGGCAAAATACATAATATTTCCATCGCTGCTAATACATGCTGCAATTTCTTCTGCTTTTGATGAGTTAATGTTTTCACTTAGTTTTTCTGCTGTTTTAAAGCTTTTGTTTTTATCGGTTGTGGTAATGTAAATATCGCCTACACCTTTTAAGTTGGTATAGTACAATAACATAAATTCGCCTGTAGCTGATAGTCCAATAACTTCTTGTTCGCCATCTTTTTTTGAAATGGGTGGACCAATGTTTTTTGCTTTAATAAAATTGCCATCCATTACTTTTGAAATATAAATTGCAGAAGGGTATGAGCCATCTTCTTTTGCCGCATCAGCACCTTCTGATGGACGTTTACTATTGTATATCAAAAATGCTTCATCACTTGGCACAAAAGGATAATAATCGGCATAAGGCGAGTTAATGTTATTGCCTAAGTTCTCAAATTTTACATCAATAGGAAATTTTATTAACTCTTTTGCATTGATACAAAATTGTATTTGACGATCAACATCTTTTAAATTTTCAGCATTTCCCCTACCTGTTTGTTTAAACTGATTAAATGCTTTGATTGCATCATCAAAACGATAAGCATAGTGATACGCTCTACCTAATAAGTACATTGCATTAGGTTCGTATTTAGCTTTACGCGTAACAATCTCGAGGTAAGGAATTGCTTTTGTTTTGTTAATATTGGTATTCAAATAACAAATAGCAATGTTATAATTGTATTTATCGTTTTTAGAATCACTTTCAAGCAAACTTAAATAATCTTCTAAGGCCCCCTCATAGTTTCCTAGAATAAATTTTTGGTCGGCTTTGTAAGGATCTGTTTTTTTATCATCATCTTGAGCAAAAATGATCGTATAACTAAGCGCAAACAGCAAAGCAAAAATTGATTTTAAGTTTTTCATATTTTTATGATTTTATAAGGGATAACAAAGATATAAAAAAACGGAAAATTTGAAAGGGAAAAATGAAGTTGATTTTAACTCTTATACACCTCTTTTTTGCTGGCTTTTAAAGTATTCATAAGCAATGAGGCTATAGTCATGGGGCCAACGCCACCCGGAACAGGAGTGATAAAAGAAGCTTTTTTGGCTACTTCATCGTACTTAACATCACCAAATAGTTTGTATCCCGATTTTGTTTTGTCGGAAGGCATACGAGTAATGCCCACATCAATAATGGTAACACCATTTTTTACCATATCGGCAGTTACAAACTCAGGTTTGCCAAGTGCTACAATTAAAATATCGGCTTGTAGTGTATATTCTTTTAAATTAGGTGTTTTACTATGGCAAAGTGTAACAGTGCAATTGCCTGGCGAAGCATTACGTGCCATTAAAATACTCATAGGTGAGCCAACAATATTGCTTCGGCCTATCACCACACAATGTTTTCCTTCAGTAGGAACATTGTATCGTTTTAGTAATTGTACAATACCAAAAGGAGTAGCAGGTAAGTAACTGGGTAAGTTTAAAGCCATTCTGCCCACATTTTGTGGATGAAAACCATCCACATCCTTTGAAGGAGCTATAGATTCAATGATGTTTTGTTCGTTAATGTGTTTTGGTAAAGGTAATTGAACAATATAACCATCAATGTCATTATCGTTATTTAATGTATTCACCTTTTGTAAAAGCTCTGCTTCTGTTGCATTTTCGGGCAAACGAATAAGCGTAGATTTAAAACCAATGTTTTCGCAAGCTTTCACTTTTGCTGAAACATATGTTTCACTGGCACCATCATTACCAACCAATATAGCAGCTAAATGCGGTATTTTTCCTCCACTATTTTTAATAGCGTTTACTTCAAGAATTAGTTCTTCCTGAATTTGATTTGAAATTTTTTTACCGTCAATTATTTCTACCATGCTTTTTATTTTGTATGAATTACGAACTATTATATCAATACCAACTACATTCTTCCCATTCCAGGCATATTTTTCATTTGGCTCATCATTTTAGCCATTTGTTTTTTATCGCCCATCATGCGCATCATTTTGCGTGTATCTTCAAATTGTTTAATTAGTTTATTTACTTCTTGAATAGAAGTGCCACTACCTTTAGCAATTCGTTCTCTTCTTTTACCGTTTAATATTTCGGGGGTTTCACGTTCTTGTGGTGTCATTGAATAAATGATTGCTTCAATTCCTTTAAATGCATTTTCATCAACATCCACTCCTTTTAGCGCTTTTCCTACACCTGGTATCATTCCCATTAAATCTTTTACATTACCCATTTTTTTAATTTGTTGAAGCTGGGCAAGAAAATCATTAAAGCTAAATTGATTTTTAGCAATTTTCTTTTGAAGTTTTCGGGCTTCTTCTTCGTTGTATTGTTCTTGTGCACGCTCAACAAGTGTAATTACATCACCCATGCCTAAAATTCTATCGGCCATACGATTTGGATGGAACACATCCATTGCGTCCATTTTTTCGCCTGTACCAATAAATTTAATAGGTTTGTTTACTATTGATTTAATAGATAAAGCAGCACCACCACGCGTATCACCATCCAATTTGGTTAGCACTACACCACTAAAATCTAATCGATCATTAAATGCTTTAGCTGTATTTACAGCATCCTGACCTGTCATTGAATCTACTACAAATAAAATCTCATCGGGATTTACAGCTTGTTTTACAGCTGCAATTTCATTCATCATTTGTTCGTCTATGGCTAAACGACCAGCAGTATCTATAATTACAACAGAGTTGCCATTTTCTTTGGCTTGCTTAATTGCTTTTTGAGCAATGGATACAGCATCTTTATTTTCTCTGTCCGAAAATACATCCACTCCAATTTGTTCACCTAACACATGCAATTGATCAATAGCTGCAGGACGATAAATATCGCAGGCTACCAACAATGGCTTTTTACCACGTTTGTTTTTTAAATGATTGGCTAATTTTCCCGAAAAAGTAGTTTTACCTGAACCTTGTAACCCACTCATTAAAATAACAGTAGGGTTGCCTCCTAACTTAATCTCTTCGGTTACACCTCCCATTAAGTTAGTTAATTCTTCTTGGGTAATTTTAATCATTAATTGCCCAGGCGAAATCGAGGAAAGTACATTTTGTCCGATGGCTTTTTCTTTTACAGTATCGGTAAATTGTTTAGCTACTTTATAGTTAACATCGGCATCAAGTAATGCTTTTCTAATTTCTTTAACAGTATCAGATACATTAACTTCAGTAATTTTTCCTTGTCCTTTTAAAAGTTTAAAGGCACGTTCCAGTTTGTCGCTTAAATTATCAAACATTGTTTTTTGGGTTTATTTTAAGGATTGCAAATTTAGCAAAATTACCCAAGTATTAACTTGTATTTTTCATTCAATTACAAAAAAGGAATATGCTTATTTCATCGTTCAATAAGGTGGTGTGTTCGATGATTTTTTGAAAAAAATCGACAAAATTAATTTTGAGATATGGTTTTCAAGGATAAATGTCATATATTTGTTGCATTAATAAATAAATTTTTAAATTATAATGAAAACAGGTACAGTAAAATTTTTTAATGAAACTAAAGGATTCGGTTTTATTAAAGACGATTCAGGTCAAGAAATTTTTGTTCATGCAACAGGTTTGGCTGACAAAGTAAAAGAAAATGACGCAGTAACTTTTGAGATTACTGAAGGAAGAAAAGGTTTAAATGCGATAAATGTAAAAAGAGCGTAATATATTTTTTCTTAAAT
>JAEUTT010000163.1 GCA_016787165.1 Bacteroidia bacterium
AAATTAATATCCTATGGTAAAGACAGGGAAGAGGCTATTAACAGAATGATTCGTGCAATAGATGATTATGAAATAGTAGGAGTAGAAACTACCTTGCCTTTCTGTAAATTTGTGTTGCAACACGAAGCATTTACTTCTGGTAATTTTGACACACATTTTATTAAACATTATTTTAAGCCAGAATATCTTTCTAAAGAAAATGCTGATGAAGCAGAAATAGCAGCATTGTTCGGAGCGAAATTACTAGGCAAAACTCAAAAAAAAGCAATTGTAAATGATTCAGCTTCTGATGGAGCAGTTTCTAAATGGAAAGAAAACCGATTGAATTAATTTTTAGTTGAAGATTGGTAATAATTGTACAAAGCCCATATTGAAACAATTGTCCAGCATCCTTCTAGGATTACAAAAGGAAGATAATTGATGAGTAGTGATGCCAAGCAAGCAATACCTCCTCCCATAATATTCAGAAGAATATACACAAGACTATTCTTGTGTAATTTATTACTTACATTTAAAAAAAATGCAATTAATAAAATGCTTACACCAATAAATCCAATTATGTCGTAGGTTGTCATTTGATTTAGTGTCCAATAAAAGCTACAGATGCTCCAAGTAAAATAACGATGAATTTAATCAAATTGAATCGGTGATTTTCACTTGATTCAAATAAAATGGTTGTAGAAATGTGTAAGAAAATACCAACCACAAACGCCATAAGTTGATCAAAGTACGCGCTAAAATTTCCGATTAAATTTTCCCCAATTAAATAGCTTGTAAATGTTCCTAGCGGTGTAATTAATGCAAAAATTAATAACATCGTTAAAGCCATTTGTTTACTAGTGTTCGAGTGTAAAAGCATAGTCATTAAAGCAATTGCAATTGGGATATTATGTAGTATAATTCCAATGAGCAATGATTGATGCGAATCATTATTCGTGTTTGCCAATGGCATCCCTTCTAAAAAAGAGTGGACAGAAAGTCCAATCATCATTTGTAATGGAAATGTATGATTGGCATGCTTGTGTGTATGTATGTGTCCATGCTCAATTCCTTCCGAGAAAAACTCAAACAATATTTGCGCAAAAAATCCAAGCAGTATAAATAAACCAATGTTTTCGGTAGTGGAGGCATATATATCTGGAATAAGATGTAAAACACTTATTGCAAATAAAAATGAACCGCTAAAAGAAAGAATTAGTTTTAAGTTTTTTTTACTGATATTTAAAAATAAAACGCTTGTTCCACTAATGATAACGGAAAAGAAAAGTGCTAAATACATCAGAGAATTCATCATATTATTTTTGTGCGATTAGTATAAGTCTATCCGAATTTTTAGGGTTATATTCATTTAAGCTATAATCGCCATACAAATTTACAATTTTAAGTTTGCTTTGCTTAAAGAATTTTTCAAAATCCTTTAATTTCAATGCTTGTACTTGTTCTGTAAAATTATATGATTTTCCTTCGTGTGTAAAACTTATTGTTTTTATAATCCAATTGTTTTCAATTTTTTTATTGATTAAAAACTGCACTCCTTCAATTTCTTTTACTTCATTTTCAATTAAATTAGCAATCACTTTTTGAGAGTTAAAAAAGTCGAGAACAAAAATGCCGTTTGGTTTTAAATTTTTATGTACCGACTGAAGCGTATTAATAGTATCCTTTTCATTTTCGAAATAGCCAAATGATGTAAACATGTTTAACACGTAATCGTAATAATTGACTCTAAATGTATGTCGCATATCGTGAATAAAAAAATCTAAATTGGCGTTTGCATATTGTTGTGCAAATCGAATACTATCACATGCTAAATCAATTCCTGTAACTTGATAGCCTTTTTTGTTGATATAAATGGAGTGTCGTCCTTTACCACAAGCTAAATCAAGAATTTTACTATTAGCAGAAGGTTTGATTTTATTGAATAAACTATCAATAAAAAATTCAGCATCTTTATAATCTCTGTTTTTATATAACAAATGATAGAAAGGAGAGTTAAACCATTCTTTGTACCAATTGTTTGTTGATTCCGATTGCATTCCGATTGTTTTTTGCAAAAGTAGTAATTTAATGTTGGTTTAAATTAGTTTACTACTTTTGTAATCCAATTCAATTGTTTGATGAATAACTTTTTAAGAGAGAATATCCGCTTATCCTTGCAGGCTATAAAAAGTCAGTTGCTTCGAACAATTTTAACTGCGCTCATTATCTCATTTGGTATTATGGCTTTGGTGGGCATCTTAACTGCAATTGATGCAATAAAATCATCTATCAATAGCAATTTTACGAGCATGGGAGCCAATACATTTACTATTCGTAATAGAGAGATGTCAGTAAGAATAGGAGCTAATGGAAGAAGACCCAAGAAATACAGAGATATAACGTATGCAGAGGCCGTTAAATTTTCAAAAGAATATTCATTTCCTGCTAGTCCTTCTGTTTCTACTCTAGCTTCGGGTGCTGCTACTATTAAGTATTTATCAAAAAAGAGCAATCCTAATATTCGAGTTTTTGGTGGAGATGAAAATTACATGAGTACATCGGGTTATGATTTAGAAAAAGGACGAAATTTTTCGAGTCAGGAAGTGCAATATGGAAACCATGTTGCTATCATAGGTAAGGATGTAGTAGATGCTATTTTTGATAAAAAAGAAGATCCGATTGATAAAATTATAACGATTGGTAGTGGTAAATATCGTGTGGTAGGTGTTTTAAAATCTAAAGGAAATAGTATGGGTTTTGGTGGTGATAAAGTATGTATTTTACCTTTGAGTAATGTTCGACAATATTTTTCTCGTCCTAATATGTCGTTTACAATTAATGTGATGGTCAATAATTCACAGCTAATGGATGCTGCAGTAGGTGAGGCAACGGGTGTTTTTCGTAAAATTAGAAAAGTAGCCATTACCGAAGAGCCTAATTTTGAAATAACAAAGAGTGATAATTTGGCTAATTTATTAATTGATAATATTCAAAAAGTAACTGCAGGTGCAACTGCTATCGGAATTATTACATTACTTGGTGCAGCTATTGGATTAATGAATATCATGCTGGTTTCGGTAACAGAGCGAACACGTGAAATTGGAATACGAAAAGCAATTGGAGCTACTTCAAAAATTATCAGAAGTCAGTTTTTGGTAGAAGCTATTGTTATTTGCCAAATAGGTGGTTTGCTTGGAATTGTATTAGGAATCATTATAGGCAATTTAATTTCAATGCAATTAGGTGTTGGATTTATTAGTCCTTGGTTATGGATTATAAGTGGAGTAATATTATGCTTGTTTGTAGGACTATTATCAGGATTGTATCCTGCTATCAAAGCTTCTAATCTTGACCCGATAGAAGCATTACGATTTGAGTAAACTCAAACGGTAGATTTGTTTGCTCTTTTTTTGAAAAAAAACATACCAGTTATTCCTGTTAAAAATAATAATGTTGCTATTAATTCGGCTTGAGTAAAAGCAAAATCGCCAACATGATACAATGTGTTCACTCTGATTTTTTCTATAAAAAAACGTTCTGTTCCATTTAGTACAAGGTACACCGAAAACAATACACCGGGAGTAGTAATTTTCTTACGTAGGTACCATAGCACACCAAATAGTGCAAGACACATCATTGTTTCATATAGTGGGGTAGGAAATACCGCAGGGTCAAGATGAGTACAATACTTTTCTCCTATACAATTTGCGAGAGGAACACCTTCTGAATTTACATTGTTAGGATAATCATAACTCCATAACCAATCTGGTGCCCAGCTTAACCAATTAGGTTTTGGTGCTGTGTTTGTAATCCCCCAATCGCCATCACCCGAAACATGGCAACCAATTCGTCCTGCAGCATAGCCAAGCATAATTGCAGGAGCTGCCGAGTCAATTAAATGAGTAACTGTAATTTTATGTTTATGTGCATAGTATATAACACAAATACTACCGCAAATTAAACCACCATACATAGTTAATCCACTAAATGATAAAAGAGAACCAATAGGATCGGCAACAAAATAATCCCAGTTTTCGAGGTTGTGAAATATTTTTGCGCCTAATAATCCTGCAATGGCGGCAATCATTGTCATGTTACCAACCAGTTGATGTGCCTGTAATTTTTCTTCTACCCAAATAGGTTTTTCTAATTTTTCTTTTTCTTTTTCGCGATATTTTAGATAGGCAGATAGTATCGCACCAATAATTCCTCCAATGATATTTCCTTCAGTAGATAAAATAAAAGCTTGTGTATTTTCAGTAAATGCAGAAAAATTTAGTGCAATAAACAATAATTTATACCCTACTAAAAAACCAATGATTCCAGAGAATACTAAATCGCTTGTACTCGCTTTTTCTCCTTTTAATGTTTTTTTTGTGGTAAAGCCAAGTTGTCCAAGTTGTTCTTTTCGCTTTAATTCTAATGTCCAAACATATGCCGCAGCTAAAAATGCAAGGGCAACAAAAAATCCAAAACTTTGAATCATTTTTAGAAAAGGTAAATCGAGCCCTAATAAATCTTTGATTGCGTAATAGATTGATGGATACATAGATTATATGTTTGAAAGCGCAAAGTTAAAATTATTATATAATATCTAATTTTTTTATTATTTTAGCCTATCATAAATAACTAATCATGAAAAAACAATTACAAGCAACCGTATTATCATTATTCATAAGTTTATATGGTTTTTCACAAGGAGTAACATTTGACTGGGCAAAAAAGCTTGGCGGAGCAGGTACGGATGCAGCCTACGCAGCTACAGTGGATGCTTCTGGAAATATATACTCTACCGGTCATTTTAATGGCAATGCTAATTTTAACCCGGGCGGCACTTTTAATTTATCGTCAGCAGGGTTGAGTGATATATTCGTTTCAAAGTTAGATGCAAATGGTGATTTTGTTTGGGCATTTAAAATTGGTGGAACAGCTAATGATTTTGCATACTCAATTGCTGTTGATGGCTTAAATAATATTTATATCTGTGGTTATTTTAATAATACAGTTGATTTTGATCCTGGGGCAGGAACAACCAATTTGGTGTCGGGTGGTAGTGCAGATGCATTTATTGCTAAATATACTTCTGCTGGTGCTTTTGTTTGGGCAAAAAAGATTGGAGGAACCTCATTTGATATCGCCTATTCGCTTGCTTTAGATGCTAGTGCAAATGTGTATACTACTGGTTATTATCATGGAACAGTTAATTTTAATCCAGGTGGCACATTTAATATGACATCCATGCTTGCTAGTGCAGATGTTTTTGTTACCAAATTTGATACAGGAGGTAATTTTGTTTGGGCAAAAAGTATGGGTGGAGATGATTCTGATGTAGCTTATAAATTAACACTTGATAATGCTGCTAATGTTATTGTTACTGGGCAGTTTGAAGGAATTGCAGATTTCGACCCTAATGCTTCTACAGCTAATTTAATTTCATTGGGAGCAAGTGATATATTTGTTGTAAAGCTTACTACAGCTGGTAATTACGTTTGGGCAAATAGAATGGGAGGTACACTAACTGATGAGTCAGGTTCTGTTGCAACAGACAATGCTGGAAATATATATGCTGGCGGTAGATTTGCCGGTGTAGCCGATTTTGGTTTAACAGTTCTTACTTCAAATGGTTTTAATGATGCATATCTTACTAAATTAGATGCAAGTGGAACTTTTTTATGGGCAAAACAATTTGGTGGAGCAGATAATGATGCTGTTTATGGAGTTCAGACGGATACGAATGGGGATGTTTATTGTACCGGATATTTTAGCTCAACCGTAGATTTTGATCCTAGTTTAGCTACACATTCTTTTATCTCTTATGGTAGTGCAGATGTTTTTCTTGCAAAATACAGTTCAAGCGGTAATTATGTATGGGCTCGACAAATGGGTGGGGTAGGTTTTGATGCAGGATTAAATTTATACGTAATTTCACCAAGTACAATTTATACGGTTGGTAGTTTTAATAATATGGCTTACTTTAATCTTCCAACCTCTTTTAATTTAACTGCATCGGGTTCAAGTGATGCATTTGTTCATAAGCTAAAACCTTGTACTATTACTTATGGAGCTATTAGTGCTTCAGCTTGCGCTAGTTCGGGTGGCTATGTTTTAAATAGTGAAACCTATACTACTTCAGGTACATACACACAAACATTAGTTAATGCTGCAGGATGCGATAGTATACTTACAGTAAATGTTTATATAAGTAGTGTCATGTCAGCTACCATAACATCAGCTAATATTACATGTGTAGGTGCAAACAATGGTACAGCATCTATTACCTCAGTGAATGGAGGTACTCCACCTTACTCTTATAGTTGGGGGCCGAGTGGTGGTACTGCTGCAACAGCAACCAATCTTTCTGCTGCTACTTACACATGCGTAATTACCGATTCTGTTGGATGTGGCACAGCTCAATATGCAGTAATTACCGAACCCAACCAAACACAAATACCTGAAATATGCATGGTAACTGTAGACGGTCAATCGGTTAATAATATCATTTATTGGGATAGAACAGCTTATACACAAGCCGATTCATTTATTGTTCACCGTGAGGTATCTACTAATTTATACAAACGTATAGGCGCTGTTTCGGCAAGTGCAACTGGTGAATTGATTGATACAGCAAGAAGTGTTGGTCCTGCAAATGGAAATCCGAATGTAGGTTCATATCGTTATAAATTACAGATGCGTGATACTTGTGGCAATTATAGTGCTTTGAGCCCTTATCACAATACAATTTATATTATTGATGCCGGATTGGGTCAGTTTGTATGGAGTGTACCATACACTATTGAAGGAGGGTCAAATCCTGTTTCAAATTATATTTTATTATGTGATACAGCTAATGTGGATGTTTGGGGACCAGTGGCAACTGTTGCAGGAACACAAGTTTCAGCAACCGATCCTGGTTTTGCAACGCATGCAAGCACAGCAAATTGGAGAGTAAAAACAGATTGGAGTATTACATGCGATCCTGCACGAGCAACAATAAATACAACACGTTCAAACATTAAAGGTGCAGCTATGGTAACAAATATTAATGAAGTATTAAATATGTTTGTGAGTGTATATCCAAATCCTGCAACCAATAATATTACAATTCAAATTCCTCAGTTGCCGAGTATCCCTACAATTGTAATTTATAATACTGTTGGTCAAATAGTGTATCAACAAACTATAACACAATTAACCGAAATAGTTAATATTGAAGGATATGCAAGAGGAATGTATACAGTATCTATTCAAACACAATATGGAAATGTATATAAGAAGTTGATAATTCAATAGCTTCTGTTACACATAAAAGTTTAAATTTGCCTAACCTTGTTGGTTAGGCATTTTTATTATGAAAGGTTTTAAATACATTGTTTTTCTTTTCTTTTGGTTGGCTGTTGTTACGTTTTCTACAGCCCAACAGTATAATTTTAAAAATTATACTGCTAAACATGGTTTAGCAAACTCCATTGTAAATAATATTTTTCAAGATTCAAAAGGTTATGTATGGTTTGGAACTCAAGGAGGATTAAGTAAATTTAATGGAAAGTCTTTTAAAAATTATTCAAAAGTAGATGGTTTAATAAGTAACGATGTTACCTATATAACAGAGGATAAAAAAGGGAATATTTGGATAGGAACAGCCGAAGGCGTTTCTGTGTTCAATGGTAAAGGATTTAAAAATTATTCAGAACAAGAAGGTTTTAAGAGCTATGATGGAATCTATTGTATTTTATCTGATAATAAAGACAATATTTGGTTAGCAGTTAGAGGTGGTGGATTGTGTAAATATGATGGAAAAATATTCACATACTATACAACAAAAGATGGACTATCTTCTAATAATGTTTTTTCCGTAGTTCAAGATAAAAAAGGGAATATCTGGATTTCACAGTCAAATGGTATAGCAAAATTTGATGGTGAAAGAATAATAAGTTATGATAAAGATCCTGCAGTAAATAATAAAACTGTTTTTTGTTCTTATGTAGATTCTCGCGGTGCTGTTTGGTTTGGTGGCTCTTCCGGAAATGGTGTGATAAAATATGTAGGTAAAAAGTTTCAAGAGTTTAGTCTGCCCGAAATTGTAAAAGATGATTTTATAGGTAGTATTACCGAAGACAAAAAAGGTAATATGTGGTTTGCTACCGACCACGGTGCTTTAAAATTTGAAGACAATCAATTTCATTTATTTACAGAAAATCAAGGTTTGTCGGCAAATGGAGTTTTGTCGGTAGCAACCGATTATGAAGGAAATGTATGGATTGGAACCCAAGCCGGTGGTGTTAACCTATTTAATAATGAATCGTTTGTAAATTATACAGATAAAGATGGCTTGACTAGTAAAAATATAAGTGTAATAGCAATCGATAAAGAGAATAGCTATTATTTAGGAACTTCCGGAGTAGGAATTAATATTTATACACCATCTCTTAATACGTTTTCTAAAATTGCGGGAGTAAAGGAGATTGAAAATATAAATGTGTATAGTATTACCATTGATAAACAAGGTTTGTTTTGGATTGGCGCTCAAGAAGGTGTTTTTGTAATAGAAAAAGTAGGAAATGGGAAATTTAAATTTAAAAAAGAGTATAAAAAAATTGCAGGTCAACAAGTTAATGGAGCTTTAAAAATATTAGAAAACAGCAAAGGAGAAATATGGATTGCAACCTACGGTACAGGTGTTTTTGTTATAAATAAAGAGGGAGAGGAATGTTTTTCAACACAAAACAATTTTGCTTCGGATAATATTTTAACACTTTTTGAAGATAGTAAAAAAAATATTTGGATTGGTACAAAAGATGCTGGCGTTATTAAA
>JAEUTT010000170.1 GCA_016787165.1 Bacteroidia bacterium
GCCTTGTATTTTTTACCTATTTTTTTACCATCCTTTGTTTCAAGCATAAAAAAAATGCATTGGCAAGGAACTTTACTTGTAAGTTCCTATTTAGTTACCAAATTACTTTTTAATGATGCTATTATATCTGTTTGGTGCTTTTTTGCAGCACTTGTAAGTATATGCGTATATTATGTAATGCATAATTTAAACGCAAAAAAGTAAAAAAAACTCTATTCATTCTAGCTATATTTATTTACTATCAACATTGTAAACTTTCTAAAAAAGGAATATATTTGGTAGGTAATAAACGCTATCTAATAGCTGAAATACCATAGTTAATGCTGAACAGAAAAATAAGAAATATTAAATAGCAAGAAGCTACTACTCAAATACAATATCAAACTTCTTGGCTGACAACAGCGACAAAATACTTGGACAACCAAACAGAAAAAATGTTTCTTACAAGAATTTTATCAAACCATTAAAAACAAAAAATGAAAAAACATATTCTATCAATCCTATTGTTCATTCTTGTAAACAATCTATTTTGTCAGCAAGCAAAAATTGATTCATTAAACGCATTTATTGCTAAACCTACTAGTGACACAGCACTTGTAAATGCTTGGCTCGATTTAGATGATTTAATTTATTTATCAGACCCTGTATTAGATGAAGAACTTAACACTAAAATTTTAAACTTTTCGAAACAAAAATTAAAAACCGAAAAAGAAAAATTATTTATTCAATTTTATAAATCTCGTCAACTAGTCGCCATCAATAATTTAGGAATTATTAATATGTACCGCAGCGATAATGAAGCTGCCAAAAATTACTATGCTCAAGCAGTTACACTAGCAAAAGAATTAGGTAATAAACAAAAAATAGCAGCCGCCTACAATAATTTAGGTGTATTGCATTATCGCTTAGGAAACTACTCGCTTGCTATTGAATACTACACACAAGGCCTGAGCATGATGGAATCATCTGGCGACATGAAAGGTGTTGCTGCTTCGCTAAATAACATAGGAAACATTTATAAAGAAATTGGTGATACAATCAAAGCTTTAAGAATGTTCGAAAAAGGACTTGATACCGGCAGAAAGTCAGGTGCTAAAAACTGGGTATCTGTTTCACTCAGCTCTATTGCCGAACTATTCAGCGATTTAGGAAAAACTGATTCCGTTGAGCTTTTATTTAATGAAAGTTTGCAAATTGACCGAGAGCTAGGAAACAAACAAGGCATTGCTTCTAACCTTGCTAACTTAAGTAAATTAAGTTTGTTAAAAGGAAATTCTGAGGATGCAAAAATAAAAGCAGACAGTGCATTGCTATTATTTAAAGAAGTGAATGATCAAAGAGCAACTGGATTAACATTAATCATTCTTGGCGACTACTATAAACAAAAAAACGACTTGAACAACGCTATTGCTTCCAATAAAAAAGCATTGGATATGTTGATGAATATTGGACAAATTCAGGAAGCAGAAAAAGCCGCTAATGCATTATTTCATATTTATAAATCAAAATCGGATTACAAAAGTGCACTAGAAGCAAAAGAGTTATACGATCAACTACACGATTCATTACAAAACGACAGAACTACAAAAGCTATTATACGACAAGAGTTTAAGTACGAATATGAAAAGCAAACGGCTCTTGATAGCATTAAGCATATTGCAGTTCTTGAAAAAAAAGATGCGGAATTAAAATCCAAAAAACAAGTTCAACTAATTCTAGTTATCGGACTTGTGCTCATTCTATTTTTTTCGGGATTTATATTTAATCGATTTAAAGTAACTGCCAAACAAAATGCAATCATTGAAAAACAAAAAAATGAAGTAGAAGAACAACGAAAAGAAGCGGAAGCCAATAGAATTATAGCAGAAGAAAAAAATCGTGAGATTTTAGATTCTATTAATTATGCTAAGCGTATTCAAACATCATTAATGCCTACCGAAAAATACATTGAACGGGTTATAAATAAACTGAAAAAGAAAGCCTGATAGTAAACGTACGCTATCATTTCGAGCCTGTCGAGAAAGCGAATAAGCATTCATAGGTTCTAACTTTTCAAGCACTTCTCGACAGACTCAAAGTGACATAAATTTAAAATAAAAATTAACGAAACCAATGTGAGCGATCATTTCGAGCCTGTCGAAAAAGTGAATAGGTATATACCATTTGACTCATTATATTTGTAGACGAGAAAAATTTCAATGACCAAACAATCTATTTCAATTAGCAAAAAAGAAGCACAACAACTTGTTCTAAAAGCACAAGGATTGATAAAATCTAATTTTGGGAAAAGCAAACAAGGTGCCTTAAATGCAATTGAACAATTAGGATATATACAAATTGATACATTGTCGGTAGTTACGAGAGCGCACCACCACACACTCTGGAGCAGAGTAAACAACTATAATGAGTCGGACTTACATCAATTACTGGAAAAAGATAAAAGTATTTTTGAATATTGGAGCCATGCAGCCTCCTATTTACCAATGAGTAGCTATAAATTTTCACTTATTCAAAAGAATGAATATGTTAAAGGAAAATCACATTGGTTTGAACAAGATGTAAAAATTAAAAAATATGTACTCGACAAAATAAAGCAAGAAGGTCCTTTACAATCAAAAGATTTTGAACATGTGAGAAATGTGCCAGCAAACTGGTATGAATGGAAGCCTGCAAAAAAAGCGCTGGAACAGCTTTTTATGGAAGGAAAATTAATGGTAGCTAAACGACAAGGATTTCAAAAAGTTTATGACTTAACAGAACGAGTATTGCCAAGCAAAACAGATGTTAAAATGCCAAGCATTGGAGAGTATGCTGAATTTTTAATACAATCAGCAATACAATCAAATGGAATAGTTACCGAAAAAGAAATCACCTACTTACGAAAAGGATTAAAAACTCCTGTTCAAAAAGCATTAAAAAAAATGCTTGAACAAAAAGAGATACTAACAGTTCAAGTAGAATTTAATACTGAACCATATTACTCTACAAGTAAATTAATTGATAAACTCAAGTTGAATGTAAAACAAAAAGAGCTACACTTGTTATCACCCTTTGACAATTCAATCATTCAGCGTAAGCGACTACAAAATATTTTTGATTTTGATTATACCATTGAGTGTTATGTTCCGGAAGAAAAACGTAAATACGGATATTTTTGTTTACCAATACTATATGGAACAGAATTTATTGGGCGACTTGACCCTAAAGCGGATAGAAAATCGAAAACATTTTACGTTAAAAGCATGTACTTCGAAAAAGGATTTCAACCCGATGCTATGTTCACTTTACTTTTTAGCCAAAAATTAAAAGAATTTGCTTTGTTTAATGGATGTACTAACATTGAATTAAATTGTGCTAACAAAAAATGGGAGCGCACAGTTAGGCTATTAATTA
>JAEUTT010000198.1 GCA_016787165.1 Bacteroidia bacterium
AAAAGCCCGTTCATTTGAACGGGCTTTTTTATAAAATTTCGTTTTTGTTTTAAAATTTACTACATTTGATAATCTAATTAATTGAAATGAAAAAAATAATTGCAATAATTTTTACAATGTTTTTTGGGACTTTGGTTGCAAAAGCTGGTGGAGGTGTTAATCCGGATAAGCCGGAACATCCCGCTTCAGACACATCAGTAAGCGTAAAAAGCAATATTGTTATTTTTAAAATTCTTCAAACACCTGCAAATACAGGTTCAAATAATAATAGCGGTTCCGGTAGTTTAAAAAAAGCGGGAAAAGTTGCCCGTATATCTACACAGCCCCACACTATTGTAGATAGTGCTTTTGTATACAAAAAACGCCCTATTTAATTTAAACTTCTTATTTCTTTAACATCTACATAATCTTCAAAGGTTAATATTGCATTGTATTAATTAATTAGCATATTTTAAAATGGTAGATGCAATTTTGTATTTAAAAACAGGACAAAAAAAAGTAGGAGTATTAATCAGTGAAGGATTAGAAATTGATTTTCCAGTTCAATTTATTTCCAACAATAATTTAAATTCAAATAAAAAGGATTGTATTGAATTCCTTGAACAAAATTTGATTGAAGCGATAGACATCTCTCCGAAGTAGAATTGTATTAAGAAAACCCTCTTTGTTTTTTTATGTTTTCATAGGCGTTTTGAACGCTTTGAAATTTCTCTTTGGCTGCTTTTTGAACATCATCTCCAAGAGCAGCAACTTTATCTGGGTGGAATTTTACAGCCATTTTTCGGTATGCCTTTTTAATCTCCTCATCTGATGCATGGCGATCAATTTCTAAAATTTGATAATCGCTGTAAGTATCTTTAAAGTACATTGCCTTTAATGAATTAAAATCGGCTGCACTTACTCCTAAATAATTTGAAATGGTATGAATTGTTTGTAGCTCTAATTCATGTACATGACCATCGGCTTGAGATATGCCAAATAAATAATGGATGATTTGAATGCGCTCAGAGTGTGGCATGTAATGTTTTATTTGTAAACAAACATCACGAAGTGGAATAGGTTGAGCTAAAATTTCTTTTAAAAGTAAAATTTGCTGTTGTGCATTTGCCTCACCAAATTGCTGAACTAAAAATTTTTTCACAAAATCTAACTCGCTTTTCAGGGTTTTGCCGTCACTTTTCATGACAGCCGCAGAAAGAACCAATAAACTTGCTGCAAAATCACCAATATGATTTGTTGAACTGGTAGTGCTTTCTGTTTTTACACTTACATTGGTAGCATCCAATGCAGAGCCAAGTGCAAATCCTAATACGCCACCCAACGGACCACCTAATGCCCATCCTAAGGTACCACCTAACCATTTTCCGAACTTTATTTTTGCCATAATATTTAGTTGTACAAATGTATTTGTTTCTTTAATTACTTCTATAGAAAACAACAACTTTTAATTGTAATTTTACAAAACATGCTAAATATATATAATCAATGGAAAACAAGAACACATTAACAATTTTATTAAAAGTAGGCTTTGCCGAAGGCTTATCATATTTGCTATTATTATTTATTGCAATGCCATTAAAATATTATGCAGATACGCCATTGCCAGTTCGTTATGTAGGAATGATACATGGTGTTTTGTTTGTTGCATTTATTGTTTTTTTATTTCAAGGAATGTTACAATACAAATGGTCTGTTAAAATTTTTGCCATAGGATTTTTGTTATCACTGTTGCCGTTTGGGACTTTTTACTTAGAAAAATTATTAAAAAAAAATGCGTAATATGAAAGTTAAAATATTTTTTGCTTTACTACTATTTAGTATTCCTATTTTTATTTATTCTCAAAATTCTTCAGAAATACTTCAGACTTTAAAAAAAGCAAATACATTGGGTAGTGTGCTTTACATTGCAGCTCATCCTGATGATGAAAATACAAGACTGTTAGCCTATTTAGCAAATGAAAAAAAGTATAGAACGGGCTATCTTTCTTTAACAAGAGGTGATGGAGGACAAAATTTAATTGGAAAAGAACAGGCTGAATTATTGGGCGTAATTCGTACTCAGGAATTATTGGCTGCAAGAAAAGTGGATGGAGCAGAACAGTTTTTTACACGTGCAAATGATTTTGGATATTCAAAAAATCCGGAAGAAACATTCTCTATTTGGAACAAGGATAGTGTATTGTATGATGTTGTATGGGCCATTCGAAAATTTAAACCAGATATTATTATTTGTAGATTTCCAACTACTGGTGAAGGAGGACATGGGCATCATACAGCTTCTGCCATACTTGCAATAGAAGCATTTGATTTGGCGGCCAATCCTGCTGTGTATCCCGATCAATTAAAATATGTGGAAGTGTGGCAATCTAAACGCATTTTTTGGAATACGTTTAATTTTGGTTCAACAAATACCACTGCTCCTAATCAACTAAAAATTGATGTGGGAGTTTATAATCCATTAATGGGAAAAGGGTATGGTGAGATTGCTGCTGAAAGTCGTTCGATGCATAAAAGTCAAGGTTTTGGTTCGGCAAAGCAAAGAGGCTCGAATATTGAATACTTTAAACTTTTGAAAGGCGATAGTGTAAAATCTGATTTGTTTGAAGGAATTAACACAACATGGAGAAGAGTAAAAGGAACGGATAAAATTCAAGCAATGTTGAATACATTATTAAAATCATTTAATGCTGAAGTTCCCGAGTCAAGCGTATCAAATTTAGTTTCACTATACAAATTAATAGAAAAATTGGATGATAGTAATGATGATGTTCGTTATTGGAAAAAAATAAAATTAAAAGAGGTAGAACAATTACTTTTAAATTGTTCTGGTTTATGGGCGGAAGCTACCGCTGCTGATTATATTGCTATACCGGGAGTTGATATAAATATAACAGCTCAACTAGTTAATAGAAATAAATCGGATGTAAAATTGAATAAAGTAACATTTTTAAATCAATCAGATACTGTTCCATCTATTCGATTAAATCAAAATGAGTTGTATACTTTTAAACGAAAAGAAAAAATAAACCCAGACCAGACTTATACAAATCCATACTGGTTAAATACCAAGTGGCGAAACGGGTTTTATAATGTAAATGCGATTCAACAAATAGGAAAACCTGAAAACATAATAGACACGAAGGTTGTGTTTGATATTACATTAGCCAATTTAAATTTAACTATTGAACGTGCTCTAGTATATAAAAGCACTGATCCTGTTAAAGGCGAAGTTTATCGACCGTTAGAAATTGTTCCGCCAGCATTTATTAATTTTTCTGAGAAAGTATATGTTTTTTCTGCCTCTCAAACAAAAACTATTCAATTATCAATAAAGGCAAATAAACCTTTAGTAAGCGGAAAACTTATTTTAGATGTGCCTTTGGGCTGGAAAGTAAATATTAAAAATGAAACATTTGAGATTCAGAATAAAGGAGATGAATGTTTGATAGATATAGAAGTATTGGCAGATAAAAATAGTGTTTCATCTGTTTTAAAGGGTTCGCTGTTGATTGATGAAAAACAATATTCGAAAAGCATACAACGGGTAGAGTATGATCATATTCCCTATCAAATGGTGCTTAGCGATGCTGAAGCAAAATTGATTTCTATTGATTTAAAAAAATCGAATACGATGATAGGCTATATTCCAGGTGCAGGAGATGATGTAGCTACTTGTTTGAAACAAATTGGATATGATGTTACTATTTTAACAGATGAGTTATTGAAAAGTCAGGATTTGTTAAAGTACAATGCAATTGTAACTGGTGTGAGAGCATATAATACTAACGAACGCTTACAAGGTCATTACAGTAAATTGATGGAATATGTAAAAAATGGTGGTAACTTAATTGTTCAATACAATACCAATAATAGGATTGGACCGGTAGTAGCAAAAATAGCTCCGTATCCTTTTACAATATCTCGCGATCGAGTAACAGATGAGAATGCAAAAGTTAAATTTTTAAATGATAATCATTCGATATTAAATTTTCCTAATAAAATTACTACTAGTGATTTTGATACTTGGATTCAGGAGCGTGGAATTTATTTTGCAACTGAGCTAGATAAAGAATACCAAACAATAATTGAGATGAATGATCCAGATGAAAAACCATTGTCGGGTAGTTTAATTGTTGCAAAATATGGGAAAGGGAATTTTGCATATACAGGATTGTCATTCTTTAGAGAGCTTCCTGCTGGTGTTCCTGGGGCATATCGCTTGTTTGTTAATTTATTAAGTATACCACAAAATAAATAAAATGATAGAAAAAAAGAATGTGCCTTTTTTAAAAAAATGGAATAATGTGTATGCTGTTGTGATTTTATTTTTAATAGTATTAATCATACTATTTTATTTATTTACTAAGTATTTTGAATGAGTGTAATTGATTGGATAGTACTATTGGTTACTTTGTTAGCAATAGTTTTTTATGGTATTTGGAAAAGTAGAGGTGCTAAAAATATTGAAGGTTATTTATTAGCTGATCGTCAGTTACCATGGTATCATGTTGGCTTGTCGGTAATGGCCACTCAAGCAAGCGCTATCACTTTTTTATCTGCACCAGGCCAAGCGTATAGCGATGGACTTCGTTTTGTTCAATTTTATTTTGGTTTGCCTCTGGCAATGGTTGTATTGTGTATAACATTCATTCCTATTTTTCATAAATTAAATGTATACACCGCCTACGAATATCTAGAAAAAAGGTTTGATAATAAAACACGGTCACTTACTGCATTTTTGTTTTTATTGCAACGCGGACTTTCAACAGGTATAACTATTTACGCTCCAGCAATTGTTTTGTCCTCTGTTTTAAGTATTGATATTACATATACTATTTTATTTAATGGATTATTGGTAATTGGCTATACAGTTTATGGTGGAACAAAAGCCGTTTCATATACTCAGTTGTTGCAAATGGGAATCATATTTTCAGGTTTGTTTTTAGCTGCTTATATGGTTGTTCATTTATTGCCTGAGAATGTTGGTTTTATAGATGCCTTGCATGTAGCAGGGAAAATGGATAAACTTAATGCTATTGACACTAATTTTGATTTAAATAATCGTTACAATATTTGGTCTGGAATTATTGGCGGTTTTTTTCTACAGCTTTCATATTTTGGTACTGATCAGTCACAAGTAGGTAGGTATCTAACAGGTTCATCTATTACTCAAAGTAGATTAGGTTTGGTGATGAATGGCTTGATAAAAATTCCAATGCAATTTTTTATTTTACTGATAGGCACCTTGGTTTTTTCGTTTTATCAATTTTATGAGCCACCTGTATTTTTTAATAATGTAGAGTTAGATAAAATTAACAATAGTGTTTATCATACTGATTATGAAAAATTAGAAAACACCTATAAATTAATTCACTTTGAAAAGAAAAAAGAAGTAATAGCTTTAGTAGATGCCATACATTTAGATGATAAACGAATGCAGTCTAATCTTCGAGATAAGTTGCAACTGCTTGATAAAAAAAGCACAGAAATAAAAAAGGAAGTTACAGCTCTGATGATAAAAAACAATCCGAAAGCTGATACAAATGATACCAATTATATTTTTTTGCATTTTGTTACAAAGCAATTACCAGTTGGTATTGTTGGTTTATTAATTGCAGTTATTTTTTTAGCTTCGATGGGTTCAACAGCAAGTGGGTTAAATTCATTAGCATCTACAACTGTTGTTGATTTTTATAAACGAATTTTCAAAAAAAATGAAACCGATAAACAATATTTGGCCGCCTCACGTTGGGCAACTGTAGTTTGGGGTAGCTTTTGTATACTTGTAGCGTTGTATGCTAGTAAGCTTGGTAATTTAATAGAAGCGGTAAATATTTTAGGGTCTTTATTTTATGGTACTATACTCGGAATATTTTTGGTGGCATTTTATTTTAAAAAAATAAATGGAACGGCTGTTTTTATAGCAGCTTTAATTGCTGAAGCATTTATTGTTTATGCTTGGATTGTAAATTTAACCGCATTTTTATGGTTAAATGTAATAGGCTGTGTGTTAGTAATGTTGTTTGCATTATTAATACAACAGGTAATTAATAAAAAACAAAAAAGGCTGCTTGTTTTATAAGCAGCCTTTGGAATAAAAATTCAATATTTATTTTTTTGCTTCAGCAATTAACTTCTCCGCCATTTTTACATAAGCATCATCTTGATCAGCTTTAGCTAATGCAACTGTTTCTTCAGCAGCGACAATTGCTCCTTTATTATCTTTTGATTTTAATAAAATTTTAGCTTTTAATAACATTACCCAATATGCTTTTGGATTTTGCTCAACAGCTTTATTTATCCATTCAGTTGCTTTTGCTAAATCTTTATCATTTTCATAATAATAGCTAGCTGCTTGGTAATATGGACGAGCATCTTTTGTCATTACTGATTCAATATTTTTCATGATTTTAGATTCAATTTCTGCTGAAACATTAAAAGCAACTTTTGTTTTGTCCCATACAAGTTCAATTGCACATGTATTAGCTGTTACATCTGCTACATTAATGGTAAAAGTTTCTACTTTACTTGTTAATGCCGTAGGTTTAACTTTAATTTTTAATACTTCATTTTCAGATTTATAATCAGCAACATTTCCTCCTAATGTTAAATCTTTGTAAAGCATTAGTTCCCAGCTATCTTTATTCGGAATGCTGTAAAGGGCATACGTGCCAGCCGCCACAGCTGTTCCTTCAATTTTTACATCTTCACCAAAAGTTATTTTTGTAGATGCATTTGCACCTGTGCGCCATACTTTTCCAAAAGGAACAACATCCCCAAAAATTATTCTTCCTTTAACACTTGGACGAGAATATTCAATAGTAATATTATCTAATGCAAATGCTTGTTTAACTGTTTGTAATGGACTTGGTGCTGGAACTTTTAATTGTTGTGCATCTACGGCTGTAATGCTTAGTGCCATTAATGCAAGTGCTGTTGTAATTGATTTTAATTTCATTGTTTTTATTTTAGGTTGGTTAATAATACAAATCAAATTGTAAATTGTTTCTAATTAATAAACTTTTCAAAGATAATGGTTT
>JAEUTT010000216.1 GCA_016787165.1 Bacteroidia bacterium
TCTGCAGCTATTAATTTATGTGCCGGAAATTATTTAGTTCAAGTAACAGATAACAACACTTGTATTCATTTTAGCCCAGTTTCAATTAATGAACCTGCTCCAATATTAGCTAATGCTAGCATTACAAGCGCTGTTTGTGCAGGTGTATGCACAGGAGCCATCACAACAAATGTTACAGGTGGTACTCCGGGTTATTCTTACTTATGGATGCCAGGAGCAATGAATACTCCTAATGTTTCAAATCTTTGTCCTGGAACATATACGCTTACAATAACGGATGGAAACTTGTGTACACAACAATTTACTTTTGTAATAGGTCAAACAACTCCGTTATCGGTTGCTATAAGTTCAAATAACATTACTTGTTCAAATGCTTGTACAGGATTAGCATTTGTAAGTATTGCAACAGGAACCGCTCCGTTTGCAATTCAGTGGAACGATCCATTGGGTCAAACAAATGATACCGCATCGGCATTGTGTGCTGGCAATTATACTGTTACTGTTACCGATGCATTAGGTTGTACTTCTATCTTACAAGATACAATCACAGCAACGCCTGCCATTGCTGCTAATCCAGCTATTGTAGATGCAGGATGTGGCTTATGCGATGGGTCTGCAACGTTAACACCAACAGGAGGAACACCTATTTATACTTATTTGTGGAGCAATGGTCAAACAACGCCAGCTGTTTCAAATTTATGTGCTGGATTATATACGGTTGATATAATAGATGGAAATGGATGTACAACCAATTTTTCAATTCCTGTGAGCAACCCTGCCGGACCAACAAGTGCAACAATTTCATCTACCAATGTATCATGTAATAATTTATGTAATGGTGCTGTAACTGCTGTTACTCCAATTGGAGGAACAGCGCCATATTCATTCTTATGGGTGCATAACGGACAAACAACTGCTACGCAAAGTAACTTATGTGCTGGAACTTACTTCCTTCAAATTACTGATGCAAACGGTTGTTCATTTGTGCAATCAATTGTTATTACAGAGCCACCTGCAATAGTAGCAAATCAAACAATAATTGCTGCATCGTGTGGCTTGTGTGATGGAAGCATTACCGTAACGCCAAGCGGAGGAACTGCTCCATACAATTTGTTATGGAATACTGGTGCAACAACATTATCACTTGCAAATTTATGTGCAGGAATTTATTCTGTTCAAATAACGGATGCAGCAGGTTGTGTTGCCAATATTACTGTTCCTTTAAATAGTCAAAATGCACCTTCATTATTAGCAAGTGCAACAGATATTTCTTGTAATGGAACTTGTAATGGAACAGCAACGGTAATTCCTTCAGGTGCATCTCCATTTACTTTCTTGTGGAATACAAGTCCTACACAATCAACTCAAACAATATCTGCATTATGTGAAGGAGTATATTTTGTTCAAGTAACAGATAATAATGGTTGTATTGGAATTGCTTCAGCAACAGTAAATGAACCAAGTTCAATAGGATTTAGTTTAGCAGTTGTAAATAATCCATTGTGTAATGGAAATACAAATGGTTCTATTACTGCAATTCCAAGTGGCGGTACAATACCTTATACCTATGCTTGGACTTCAGGGGGAACTAACGCATCGGAAACAAATTTAGCTGCCGGTTCCTATACTGTTACTATTACAGATGCAAATGGTTGTACCGCTTCACAAACAACAATTTTAACAAACCCTACATCATTAACAATCTCCAATTCTTCAGTTAGTCCTACCTGTAACACTACTGCCAATGGTTCTATTGATGTTACTGTTGTTGGTGGAACAACACCTTATTCATATCAATGGAGTGGAGCATCTACAGCTACAACAGAAGATTTAACAGCGATATTGAATGGTACTTACTTTGTAAATGTGTTGGATGTAAATGGTTGTGCAATTGCAGATACAATTATTTTATTACCAATTCAAACCGTAATTGCTGATGCTGGAAACGATACCACTTATTGTCAATCGGGTGCTTTAACGCTTACAGCTACAAGTACTAATGGCATAAGCTATCAATGGTTTGAATTACCGGGTAATACATCTGTTGGTAACACAGCAAGTGTGATCGTTAATCCAACAGGAACAACAGATTATTATGTAGTAGTAGATAACGGAACTGGTTGTACTTCAAATGATACTATTTCAGTTACAGCAAACCCTTTACCGAATGTAAATGCCGGACCTGATCATACAATTGTGATTGGAACAAATACATTGATTGGTGGAATGCCAACATCATCTACAGCAGGTTCGGCAATTGTTTGGACACCTTCTACCACATTAAATAATTCTACAGCTCCAAATCCTATAGCTAGTCCTACTGTAACAACTACATACACTGTTACAGTTACTTCACCACAAGGTTGTATATCAATTGATTCAACGCTTGTTACCGTTTTACCTACTATTGTTTTTCCTGATGGTTTTTCACCGAATGGTGATGGTGTAAATGATGAATGGATCATTGATGGTATCGAAACATTCCCGAATTGTACTGTAGAGGTGTATAATAGATGGGGTGAATTATTGTTCCAATCACCAGGTTATAAAGAAAAATGGAATGGAACATACAAAGGACAAGCATTGCCTGTTGGAACATATTATTACATCATTGATTTAGGCGATCCTTTATTCCCTGATGCATACACCGGACCAATTACAATTTTAAGATAAAATGAAAAAGATTTTTAAAATGAAAAAACACATTTATATACTTCTGTTAATTGTAATTAGTTTTGTTGCAAAAGCACAGCAATTACCACATTACAGTAATTACATGGTAAATGACTATGTGATGAATCCTGCAATAGGAGGAAGCAATTCATATTTTGAAGGTAAATCAAACAATCGTTACCAATGGGTTGGAATTACAGATGCTCCAAGAACATATATTCTTAGTGTGAATGGCCCTACTAAGTCATTGAAAATGGGATTAGGAGGTTTGTTGTTTACTGATATTGTTGGTCCTACAAGAAGAACAGGTTTTTATCTTTCATATGCTTATCATTTAAAATTGAATGAAAAAATTAGACTATCATTTGGGATAACTGCAGGATTATTACAATTTGCAGTAGATGGTTCAAAAATTACGTTACGTGATCCATCAGATGCTGTAATTAGCAATGGAATTCAAACTGCTTTAATGCCCGATTTTGGTGCCGGATTTTATTTGTATTCAACAGATAAAAAATGGTATGTTGGAGCAAGTGTTCCTCAAATAATGCAAAATAAAATTAAGTTTTATGAATACAGTACTTCTACATTGAGTAAGCTTGCTACACATTATTACGCTACAGCAGGATATAAATTTGATGTAAATGATGATTTCAAAATAGAACCATCTACTTGCATTAAATATGTTCAGCCGGCACCATTACAATTTGATATTGGATTGCGTGGTATTTACAAAGATAAATATTGGATAGGTGGCGCTTTTCGTTATTTAGATGCTATTTCGGCAATGGTTGGGATAACATTACAAGAAAATATATTATTTGCTTATTCATACGATTTTACCACTACTGCCATACGAAAGTATAGTACAGGAACCCATGAAATTATGATTGGATTGAAATTTCATCAGCAAAAAAGTGCTACTGAAACTTCTGCTAGAATGAAATAAATCGTTTTTACTCAACAACTTTATTACTGTCGAAAATCATTATTTTATTAGTATAGAATAATTACTTTTGACCCTGCATTATAATTACAAGAATTAAAATGAACAAAAGAATAAAAATAGGATTGATCGGAATTTGTGTAACAACAATTATCGCCATTTTACTTTATTTAGTAGAAGTGTCACCTGTTTTTGTTGCTCCATTTTTGTTGCCATGGATGGCACTTGTTTTAATAGGGTTCACCGATAAAAAACCAAAAATAGAATGAGAAAATATTTTTTGCTGATTGTATTTAGTTCTGTATATAGTACTGTTTTTCCGCAAGATATTTGTGATTGTCCTTCACAAAGCAAAGTCGGGAAGGGTACATTTTATTTTTCTTGGGGATACAACAAAGATTGGTATTCAAAGAGTGATCTTCATTTTCAAAACAATACATCAGCATACAATTCGGAAACAGGAAAACCTGAAAGCTATAATTTCACATTGTATGATGTAGAAGCTACAGATAGACCAGGATTTAAAGATATCCTTAGAACAGATTTAACAATTCCTCAATACGTTTATCGTTTAGGTTATTATTTTAATAACAAGCGTGATTTTGGAATTGAGATAAATTTTGATCACACAAAGTATATCATGAAAAACAATCAAACAGTACGTTTGAAAGGATCAATTCATGGTGAGTATTATGATAAGGATACATTGGTATCAACCAATTTTTTAGAATTTGAACATTCTGATGGCGCCAATTTTTTATTGTTAAATTTTATGAAGCGTCAGCCTTTACTTACTTCAAAAAATAAAAAACATTGGGTAAGTGCTGTTGTTAAAG
>JAEUTT010000246.1 GCA_016787165.1 Bacteroidia bacterium
GCAGCTGCTATTTGTCCTGTAATGATATGAAAATTGGCTTCTAATCGAATACCCGACATACCAATAGGATTCTTTATTCCACTTTCATTATCAATAATGTATTCTTGAGGCAATACATGAATAATTTCTTCGCCAGGAGCCATTGCCAAACGATACATATCATCAATCAATGAATCGATATCTTTCTGTGAAATTTCTTCTTCCACACTCGAACGTGTTTTAATACCACGATGTTGATTGCTTTTAATATGCTGGCCGGCAATTCCAACATTTACAACTTTAATATCTACTCCCGATTTATTTTCTGCTTCGGCAACTGCAGTTCTAATTGATTGAACAGTTTGATCTATATTCTGAACCACACCTCTTGCAACACCATAGGATTCGGATTTTCCCATTCCTAAGATTTCAATTTTTCCGAATTCATTTCTACGGCCAACTATAGCTACAATTTTTGTGGTTCCGATGTCTAAACCTACTACAATTTCTGATGGTTCCATGTTAATTTATTTTTTTGTACAAACGATTTGATTTTTAAACTTTAAATTAATTGCTGAATATTTATCCCACCATCCAGTGGTATTTAAGCCTTGCTGATAAAAGGTAAATAATTTTTTAAATTTTAAATCTATATCAATAGCATCACCAAAAATAATTTTCTGGTTTCCTACTAAAGGAACCATTTCTATTTCTTTTTCATCATTTACATACAACTGCTGTATTTGTGCTTTCCAAAAAGCATCTGCTTGAATGTAGCTTGCCACATCAAATAGATCATTAAGTATACTTTTTGAATTTAACAACGTATCTTTTTGAATATCCGACATTGAATACATATATCTCATTGAATAAGATTCCTCTATTTCACCACTAGCAACTAGTACTCTTGCAGTGTATTTATCCGACAATGGCATTAGCTTACCCATATCATCAATATAATAACTGTCTCCACTATTTGTAAGCACTCTTAGTATCGGTTTACGTTGTTGCACATCTACTTTTAACACACCATCAATGCTTAATGACACTTCTGCATTTGAAATTGCAGGGTGACTATTTAACATCGATTCAATATTTGATACATTAATTGTTGATTTAGGTTGATCTACAACACTATCACCTCTTTCGTTAATTAAGTTGGCAATATCAATATTATCTAAAAAATACAACTCATCATCTTGGTTTACGTGAATGTTCATTGCTTTTCCAAGCAATAAATCTTGCTCTTTGTTCACAAAACCAAGGCTAAGCACTAATCCTAAAACTAGAACTACCCAAAGTGATACGTATGCTATTTGTTTAATTTTTTTCAATTTTTGTTTTAACTAATTGCATTTTTTATTGGCTCTACAAGCATATCAATATCACCTGCACCCATCGTTAATAAAACTTCTATTTTTCGCTTACTCAATTCAGAAATTAATTCTGTTTTAGAGCATACCAATTTATTGCCGGATTTCATCATATCTATAAGCATTTTAGAGCTTACACCTTCAATTGGTAATTCACGAGCAGGATATATTTCCATTAAAATACATTCATCCAGTAAATCTAAACTCAAAGCAAACTCTTTTGCAAAATCTCTTGTTCTTGAATACAAATGAGGCTGAAATATTCCTGTAATTTTTTTATTCGGAAACAATGCTTTTGCCGATTCAATAGTTGCTTTTAACTCTTCTGGATGGTGTGCATAATCATCAATAAAAATCAAATCATTAGTTTTTATTTGATAATCAAATCTTCGTTTAACACCCTTAAAACTTTCTAATGCAAATCGAACTACATCCTCTTTAACTCCCATTTCGCAAGCTATTGCAACAGCCGCTATTGAATTTTCAACATTATGCTTTCCTGGTAATCCTAAAGTCATGTTTTTAAACAATCCTTTTGGAGTATGAATTTCATAATGATATTGACCATCCTTTATAACAATATTAGTAGCATAATAGTTTGCTGCCGTATCGTCAACAGAATAAGTTATGTATTGTTTATTGGTTTTTATTTTTGATTCAATACTTTTTTTCAAAATCAATTTTGAGTTAACTTGATTAGCAAACATCGAAAATGATTCTTCTACATAAGAAACATCTCCATAAATATCTAAATGGTCAGCATCCGCAGAAGTAATAACAGCAATTTCAGGAAATAACGTTAAAAACGATCTATCGTACTCATCAGCTTCTACCACAACAATAT
>JAEUTT010000255.1 GCA_016787165.1 Bacteroidia bacterium
TGTTGATTAAATCTTTCCTTTTTATTGAAAGATTTAACTATTCAGTTCAATAAAATTCTTATTTTAGTATTGGATTTAAACTATTCTATTTTTTTAATAAATTTTTCAAATATGAACCTAAAATTTACGAAAGAATTAAAACGTAAATCATTTAATGTTGCATACATTTTTGTGTGCTTTTTATGTTTTTACGCTTCTTCTTCAAAAGCACAAGTTTTTTATACCGAAACATTTGATGGAACAGCTTGTGGTCCGACTTCCGGTTGTGATCCAAGTTTAGTTTCTTGGACAACAACTGTAGCTGGCCCGCAAGGTGCAAACCCAAATCGCTTTTATGTTAGCTGTCAAGAAAATGGAAATGCAGCAGGTGCTTGCGGTACTGGATGTGGAACTGATCAGTCATTACATGTTGGAAATGTTTCAACTTCTACTGCCGCATTTTTATTTTGTCCTGCAGGAGATTGTGGTGCTGCTTACGATGATACCGGTGCCGGGGAAAGAACAAATGTAAGAGCCGAATCACCAACTATAAATTGCACAGGTCAATCAAATATTACCATTTCATTTAATTACATGGAAGGTGGAGAAGGTTTGGATGATGATGCTTCATTGGTTTATTTTGATGGCACTACTTGGACATCAATAAATCCTTTAGCAAAAACACCAACATGTGGTGGCGGACAAGGACAATGGACTGCATTTAGTATGACCTTGCCTGCATCTGCTGATAATAACCCAAATGTTAGAATAGGGTTTGTTTGGAAAAATGATGGAGATGGAGTTGCGGCAGATCCTTCTTTTGCTGTAGATGATATCACACTTTCGGTAACAAGCACCAATACCATTACTACCGGAACAATTACAGGTTCACCATTTTGTGCTTGCGCTACAGTAAATGTCCCTTTTACAAGTACAGGAACATTTACCGCTGGAAATATTTATACTGCTCAACTTTCTGATGCTACAGGAAGTTTTGCTACACCCATTGCAATAGGAACTTTAGCTAGTACAGCCAATGCTGGTAATATTACAGCTACTATTCCTTGTAATACACCTACCGGAACTGCTTATAGAATCAGAGTTGTGAGTTCTGCTCCTGCAACTACAGGAACCGACAATGGGGTAAATATTACGATTAATGCTACTGTTACCCCCAGTGTAACTATCTCTGCTAATCCTTCAGGAACTATTTGTACAGGAACAAGTGTAACATTTACAGCAACACCTGCTAATGGAGGTACTACACCAAATTATCAATGGCAAGTAAATGGAACAAATACTGGAACTAATTCAAGCACCTTTACCAGCACAACCTTAAACAATGGTGATGCTGTAACAGTTATATTAACGTCAAATGCTGCTTGTCCGACACCTGCTACAGCAACCTCAAATACAATTACAATTACAGTTGTTTCCTCTTTAACACCTTCTGTTAGTATTGTTTCGAGTGGTTCTACCATTTGCGCTGGCGACCCTGTTACTTTTACAGCCACACCAACTAATGGCGGAACAACACCAAGCTATCAATGGCAAGTAAATGGAACAAATGCTGGAACAAATTCAAATACGTTTACAAGCACAACATTAGCAAACGGTGATGTGGTAACTGTTATACTTACATCTAATGATCCTTGTGCTTCACCTTTAACAGCAACATCTAATTCAATTAACATTACAGTTCAATCAAGTGTTCCAGCATCGGTAAGTATTGCTTCAAGTGGTTCTACCATTTGTGCTGGCGATTTAGTAACTTTTACTGCCACACCAACCAATGGTGGTACAACTCCAAGCTATCAGTGGCAAGTAAATGGAGCAAATGCAGGAACTAACTCAAGTACTTTTTCGAGCACAACTTTGGCGAATGGAGATGTGGTAACAGTCATCATGACTTCTAGTTCAAGTTGTGCAACGGGCTCTCCTGCAACATCCAATTCAATTAGTATTACCGTTCAATCAAGTCTAACACCAAGTGTAACTATATCACCTGCAAATTCAACAGTTTGTACTGGTGCGGCTTCATCATTTACAGCCACACCTACTAATGGTGGAACTACACCAACATATCAATGGCAGGTAAATGGAAGTAATGCAGGAACAAATGCTCCTACATTTTCTTCTGTTTTAAATAGTGGTGATATTGTTACCGTAATTTTAACAAGCAATTCTGCTTGTGCTTCACCAACAACTGCCACTTCAAATACAGCAACTGTTACTGTTCAAACCTGTGATGAGCCTGTAGCTAATTTCAGTGGTACACCAACAGTAATGTGCCAACCTGGTTGCGTTAATTTTACAGACTTAAGTACAAATAATCCAACTAGTTGGTCATGGTCATTCCCTGGAGCTACGCCTTCTTCATCTACTTTACAAAATCCTACCAATATTTGTTATTCTGCAAATGGTAGTTATACCGTAACACTCATTGTTTCAAATGCAGATGGTGCAGATACGCTAATTCAAACAGGTTACATTACAGTTGGTGTGCCTGTTCAAGTTTCAATTGTTGGGAATTTAGTTATTAATGCTTGTGAACAAACTGTATTGTCTGCTTTTCCTGCCGATGGAACTTATCAGTGGGGACCAGATGTAAATTTATTGTGTGAAACCTGCCAATCAGCTACCGTTTCACCTGCAACAACACAACAGTATTGGGTAACCTATACTAGTCCTGATGGATGTGTTGATTCGGATACAACAGTAGTGGTGGTAACAGATATATATACGTATTTTATGCCAACTGCTTTTTCTCCAAATGGTGATGGAGCAAATGATGTATTACTTGTAAGAGGTAGAGGTATTGATTATATTAATCTTAAAATATTTGATCGGATAGGAGAAAAAGTTTTTGAAACAAACGATTTGGATAAAGGGTGGGATGGTAAATTATTAGGAATACCAATGAATGACGGAGTGTTTGTGTATATGCTCGAAGTGCAGTTTTGTAATGGAGAAAATGCAAAAGAACAAGGCAATTTAACTTTAGTAAAATAACAGAAACTTAAACAAACGATACAATGAATAAATTTATATACACGCTTTTAATAATAGTAAGTATCTCAACTATTCAAGCACAAGATTTTCATTATTCACAATTTTATAATTCACCACTCACAGTAAACCCTGGTAATACCGGTGTTTTTAATGGCGATATCAGAGCATATACTGTTTATCGAATGCAGTGGTTTACTGTAGCAACTCCATATAAAACATTTACTGTTGCTTTAGATGCTCCTATTTTTAAAAATAAAATGAAAGGGGATGATTTTTTTGCCGTAGGATTAAATTTTAATAATGATAATCAAGGAAATGTGCGATTGAAAACAAATTCATACAATGCATTAATGTCGTTTACAAAATTTATTGGAGGTCGTCATAAGCATAATATTACTTTAGGATACGAAATCGGTTATGCTACTAAAACTGCTGCTTATGGCGGAGCAAAATGGAATTCACAATGGGATGGAACCAATTATAACCCAGGACTAGGAAGTGGGGAACCTGGTGGTGGCGGAAGTGGATTTTTAGATATGTCGACAGGTCTCGTTTGGAATTTTACTACCACTCATTTATTTCGTAGTGCTTTAGGTTTTTCATTTCATCATTTTACAGCTCCTAACAATACCATTAGAGGTGGAGTAGACAAGTTAATTCCTAAATTTTCGGTTCAATGGAACATAGGTTATAA
>JAEUTT010000258.1 GCA_016787165.1 Bacteroidia bacterium
TTGAACAGCAGAAGCAAAAGGAAGGAGAATTAATATTAAAACATCTCCAACCTACAGATAGGTTGATTTTACTAGATGAGAATGGTAAATCGTTTACTTCGGTAGAATTTTCTTCTTTTTTTCAGCAGCAGATGAATTCTGGAGTTAAAAATTTGGTGTTTTTGGTTGGTGGTCCGTATGGTTTCTCTGAAGAAATATATAAAATTGCAAATGGGAAAATATCATTATCAAAAATGACATTTTCCCATCAGATGGTTCGTTTGTTTTTTATAGAACAATTATATAGAGCGATGACTATCCTTAAAAACGAGCCCTATCATCATCAATAATCCTACTTTTTACGGCCTATTTTGCTGAAAATATTTTCAAGTAATGTGATAAAGTTTTTCAATACATCAAAATACAGTGTAAATGCAAGTGTTATTGACATTAGCCATATTACTGAAATATTAAAATAGTAAGTATCATAATATTTATTACCTAATTTTTTACGTGGTGCGTAAAAGTGAGCTCTTCCTATATTTGAATTGGTTGGATCTAAATAAATAGGATCTATTTTTTGGATAAACTCTCCATTTAAATCCAAAATTCTGTAAGGAGTTGTTCTGTTTACCACTAAATCTTGTAAGCTTTCATTTTCATATTCATCTTTATTTTTCAAGTACTTGGCACGAGAAACACTATCTTTTGTTAACTTATTGATTTCAGTGTCTTTTAATTGAGTTGCACGTTTGTAATTGTTTAAATAGATGGTTTTAAGTGTTCCTAAAAATTCTTTAGTTTGGTTTGCAACTTGAGGGTTGAATTTTTCTGGTGTAAGTAAATCAAGTGTGTTGCATGAAATTTTTTCATTACCAGGTGACTTTAATTCTTTGATGATTTCATTTTTTACCATTAATAAGGCATCCTTTACTTCATTTGCATTTTCTTTTACTTGGTATTTATTTTCGCAAAAATCAAGTTTAGATGACATTGCAGTAAGCCAATAATCTTTTTTATACGTAGCAATACTTAATGCTTTGTCGTATTTGTATAGTTTTTTATTGAAATCATTGTCTTTAAATTGTTTTACTGCCAATGCTTCAAATGCCCATCTAGAAGCCATCATGTCGCCTACCATTGGTACTACACTTTGTGAGGTAATGATTGGATTTAGTTTATCAAACTTTACCATTACACCACTAAACAATAATTGAGGAATGATTAAAATTGGAATTAAAATATAAATAGTAACTGCTGAGTTAAAGCTTGCAGAAATGTTTAAACCAAGCATATTTGCAAAGCAGAAAGTGCTAAACAGTAAGAACCAATAGGGCAATATCATGCCTTTGATTTCTAATACTAAGTTTCCAACTATAACAAATAAAATTGCTTGTATAGCTGAAAGTGAAAACATGATAATTATTTTCGACCATAAATAACTTCCTTTACTAAGGTTTAAGAATGATTCTCTTTTTTGTATTTTTCGATCTCTGATAATTTCTTCGGCACTTACTGTTAGCCCAATAAATAAAGCAACAACAACGGCCATAAACATGTAAATAATGATATTTTCATTTTCGCGGAAGGTGTATCCAATTTTGTTTGATAAATCTAAGTTGACAAACTTAATGAAGTATGCCAGAATAAATGCTAATGCTGGAGCTTCC
>JAEUTT010000270.1 GCA_016787165.1 Bacteroidia bacterium
ACTACACTATTTGTTACTGAGCAAATGGGAATTCCAGTAAGTACTACACATACTATTACAGGAGCTATCATTGGTGTTGGTGTTACCAAAAGGTTATCAGCAGTACGCTGGGGAATTACAGTAAGTTTATTATGGGCTTGGATTTTAACCATTCCTATAAGTGCACTCCTGGGTGGGATCGTGTTCTGGATATACAACCTTATCGCATTATAATAAAAAGCCCTTACTCGTTAAGGGCTTTTTAATTTAACAAAACGTAATGTTAAATTAAAGTAGTAATAAAAAACACGTAATACCTCCATAATTTTCACACAATATCATCGCTCTACATTTGTATCATAAAAATTAAAAAAATGAAACAGATGAAAAAAATTTACGCATTCGCTTTTGCAAGCATTTTTGCAACTGCATTAAACGCACAAACGCCTTTTTGGACTCCAACAACATATAAAGGAGCTTTTCCTATTACTGATGGAACTGCTGCTACTGATTGGACTAGCGGATGGGCAAACTGGGATCCAGAAAACACAAATTACGGAGCACCTACTACAACAGTAAGCGGAAACATTACAACCAATACAACTTGGACTGCTGGAACAATTGTTAATTTACAAAACAAAGTGTATGTAAAAAACAATGCTGTATTAACTATTGAGCCAGGTGTAATTGTAAGAGGTGATAAAAATACCGAAGGAACTTTGATTATTACGAAAGGTGCTAAAATTATTGCTGCCGGAACTGCTTCAAATCCTATTGTATTTACTTCAGGTGAAGCAGCTGGCAATCGTGCTGAAGGAGACTGGGGAGGAGTTGTAGTGCTCGGTTACGGAAAAAATAATCAACCGGGTGGAGTTGCTAATATTGAAGGATTAGCCGTTTCTGCTGATACTGAATTTGGAGGAAATGATGATACTGATAGCTCAGGAGTATTTACATACTGCAGAATTGAATTCTCTGGAATTGCATTACAACCAAACAAAGAAACAAATGGCATTACAATGGGCTCTGTAGGTTCAAGAACTATAATGCACCATGTACAAGTATCATTTGGTGGTGATGATGGATTTGAATGGTTTGGTGGAGCCATAGATGCTAAATATTTAATCTCTTTCCGTAATTTGGATGATGATTTTGATTGTGATTTTGGTTGGAAAGGTCGTGTACAATTTGGATTAATTATTAAAGATTCTGATTTATTTGATGCTGCAGGAGATTCTAATGGATTTGAGTGCGATAATGATGCAACAGGGTCAAACGCAATGCCTAGAACACAAGCTATTTTTTCAAACATTACTAACATAGGACCTTTGCGTAATGGAACTGTAACATTGCCTGTAGGTGAAAAATTTGAGAGAGCAATTTACCTAAGAAGAAATACAGCTATCTCTATTTTTAATTCTATCCACTCTTCATGGGAAAAAGGAATTTACATTAAAGATGCCGGAACTGTAGATAATTTTACTACGAATGATTCAGCTGTATTTGCAAATAATATTATCACATCAGATATTGTTAGAACAATTACTGTAGATGCAAATGCTTCTCAATCATTTTACAGTACAATTTTTACAAATGACAATAACGATTCAACAACTACAACATCACAAATTGCTTGGGTAAATGCATTCCCTGTAGCACTTAACAGCGCACCAGACTACCGCTTACAACCATCTTCTGTAGCTGCTACTGGAGCTTCTTTTAGTGATGCAAAATTTGACGGACAAATTTTAACTGGTATTGAAGATAATACACTTGCATTAAGTAGCTACTCATTATTCCCTAATCCAGCAACTGAAAATATTTCAATTGCAATTAATTTAGGAATTGCTGCTCAAGTTCAAATAAACATTTATGATATTACAGGGAAAGTAATAGCACAACCGATGAACCAAAAAGTGGATGCTGGAGCTACTTTAGTAAAAGTAGATGTAGAATCAATATCTTCAGGTTTATACTTTGCTAAT
>JAEUTT010000307.1 GCA_016787165.1 Bacteroidia bacterium
AGAACACGAATATTTTCCAAAAACGATAGAACAGTTTTTAAATAAATCATTAGCATAGAAAACATTTATAAATTCGTTTTGATTCACAATATATAACTTAAATAATATGGAATTTAATTTTAAAGAAATAGCCACCATTAGTATGATTTTATTTGCTGTAATAGATGTGGTAGGTTCATTGCCAGTGTTGCTCGACTTGCAGCAAAAAGTAGGAAAAATACAATCGGAAAAAGCAACACTTGTTTCCGGAGTAATTATGATAGCATTTATGTTTGTCGGACAACAAATTTTAAGTTTAATAGGTATTGATGTTAGCTCTTTTGCTATTGCCGGATCATTCATTATTTTCTTTTTGGCTTTAGAAATGATTTTGGGTGTGAAGTTCTATAAAGAAGAAACGGCAGCAACAGCATCCGTTGTTCCAATTGCATTTCCGCTTATTGCAGGTACCGGAACTTTAACTACTTTACTTTCGTTGCGTGCGGAATATCACATGGAAAACATTATTGTTTCTATTTTAATTAATTTGATTTTTGTGTATATCGTTTTACGAAACACTTATCGCTTGGAACGTATTTTAGGTCCAGGTGGAATTAATATTTTGAGAAAAGTATTTGGTGTAATTCTTTTAGCAATTGCGGTGAAGTTATTTAGAACACACGCAGGGCTGTAGCAGTTAGCAATTTGTAGGGCTTGAAAAAGCAGTACTTAGAAAGAGGACAAAAAAATGATAAAAATCTATACCGATGGTGCATCACGTGGGAATCCCGGTCCGGGAGGATATGGCGTAGTGATGCTTTATGGAGATTTGCGTAAAGAAATATCGGAAGGGTTTCGCTTAACAACAAATAACCGAATGGAATTGTTAAGTGTTATTATTGCTCTGGAAGCATTAAAAAAAGAAGGCACAACCGTTACAGTTTATTCCGATTCAAAATATGTGGTAGATGCAGTAGAACAAAAATGGGTGTTTGGATGGGAGAAAAAATATTTTAAGGATAAAAAGAACAAAGATTTGTGGAAACGATTTTTACGCATTTACCGGAAACACAATGTAAAATTTGTATGGGTAAAAGGACATGCATCTAACAAAGAAAACAACCGTTGCGATGAATTAGCGGTTGAAGCTGCATTGGGTGGCCACTTAAAAATAGACCACGGCTACGAAGAAGAAAATAAAAGGGCAGATTCTAAACTTTTATAAAAAACCTGCCAAAATTTGGCAGGTTTTTTTATATGTATTGCCCTTCTCCTTACGAAAGGGGATGAAAGGGAGAGGTTACAAACAGCCCGTTCTTCCACCATCCACAGGAACATTAATTCCTGTAATGTAAGATGCAGCCGGTGATGCTAAAAAGGCTACTGCATTTGCAATTTCAGATGGTTCGGCAAATCGTCCTAATGGAATTTCACTTTCCATTTCGTTTTTAATTTCATTCAATGATTCGCCTGTGTTTTTTGATTTGTTTTCAATAATCGAGCTCAATCGTCCTGTTAAGGTCGCTCCCGGCAATACATTATTTACCGTGATACCATAAGAAGCCACTTCATTTGATAATGTTTTACTCCAATTGGCAACTGCTGCACGAATGGTATTAGAAACTCCTAATCCTTTTAATGGCATTTTAACAGAAGTGCTAATGATATTAATTACACGGCCATATTGTTCTTTTTTCATTCCTTCAATTAAGGCTTGAACCAAAATATGATTACACACCAAATGATTGTTGAATGCTTGTAAAAACTCATCTATCTTTGCATTCTGGATAAGTCCGCTTGGCGGGCCTCCTGTGTTGTTTACCAATATGTGTACATTGCCATGAGTTATAACATGGCTGTCTACTTTTTCTTTTAATATTTTTGGTGATTGAAAATCAACTGCTAAAAACTGATGTTTTTGTCCTTTAGAAACATCTAAATCTTTGATGGCTTCTTTTAATGCTTCTTCGTTGCGAGCAACCAAAATGCAGTTTGCTCCTAAAAGAGCTAATTCAATTGCAGATGCTTTTCCGATTCCTTGTGTACTACCACAAACCATTGCGGTTTTTCCTGTTAAGTCTAAATTCATAGAGCAAAATTAGTAAAATACATTCATTTTGAAAGATTATATTAAATATATATCTTAGAGGTATAAAACAAAAACTTAACGTATGAAAAAATTAACCTCAACATTTTTCTTATTGATTTTTATTGGACTAATGAAAATTTCAAGTGCTCAAGAAATGAAAACAGATAAAGAAGTATATACTGTGGAAGGAGCATACAATTTTATAATAATAAAAAAAGATATAAAAACACAAAAAGTGCTTTCTATAATAGAAACAAAAATTCCGGATAAAAGCAAAAAAGAAATGTTTTATCCTGCTTCTAATTTTGCAAACTTTGTACTAATTGGGGATAACATTGTAATTGCTTACGATATTTGGCAAAAGGATAATGGAACAAAAGATTTTTATATAAAATTATTAAATCTTAAAACGAATAAGTTTAGTGAACCTCAGTTAGTTTATTCAACTAAAGTTAACTCGGTTTATAGTTCTAACGAAATAATTTATAAACCAGTATATTCACCCGATAAGTCTAAGTTAGCTATTTTAAAAGATAATATTTCTACTAGCTATGACATAGACCCAGAAATCACAATTTTTGAAACAACAACATTT
>JAEUTT010000321.1 GCA_016787165.1 Bacteroidia bacterium
AGGATTGGTAGATACACCCAACCGTAGATAAAATTCTTTTACTGCTTTATATTCAATTCCTGCTTTAAATTCGGCTTTATATTGAATATCTTTTTGAGTTTCAATTGCTAATATTACTTTTTCAGAAAATTCATAATCAGCGCCTAATCGAATAATAGTAGGTAAGCGTTCATTGTTATAATCAGCCAATTTTGCACGTGTTGGATTAAAAGCATGCACTCCAATTGTTAATCCTTTGATTGGTTTTGCTTGCATTCCTACTTCGGCAGCCAACACACCTCTAGTTCCATAGCCTTCGGCAATACGTGTTGTTAAATAATCCATTGCAATTCCCATTGCAAATTTTTCTCCAAAGGCTTTTGCAAAAGAAAGACTGTATTTATTTTCGCTATATAAATTAAATCCAAAATTGGTAATACATAAACCAAAAGTTCCACCTTTTACAGGAACAGCTACTACTCCACCTCTAACACTTATCTCCTTAATTAAAAAACGATTTTCGTAGCTAACACCGGCTGATATATTTCTCACAAAACCTAATCCTGCTTGATTATGATGCGCACTCCAAACATCTGACAAAGAAACAGAAGCATTTCCCATAGCAGCCGAACGAGCACCTACAGGATAGTCTTCATTTCCTGCAAAAGAGCCTGTGCTAATAGCAGTAAGTGTTAATATGTGAAATAGTTTTCGAATCATTTTTATCAAAAATAAAAAAGAAAAATTACGAGAACGTTAAATGGCTGTTAATTTGTTTTATAGTCAAATTTAATCTCTGATAATTCTTTATTCGCTTTTAAGATTTTGTTTTTAAGATTTTCTTTGTATTCAATTACTTTTTTCATCAACTCGTCATCTCCGGCAGCAAGAATTTGTACGGCTAATATTCCTGCATTTTGTCCACCATCCAAAGCAACTGTAGCAACAGGTATCCCTGGAGGCATTTGCAAAATAGACAATACCGAATCCCAGCCATCAATAGAAATGGAAGAACGACAAGGAACCCCTACAACAGGAAGTGGTGTAAATGCAGCAACAACACCGGGTAAATGAGCTGCGCCACCAGCCCCAGCAATAATAACTCGAATCCCTTTTGCGTATGCATTTTTAGCAAAATCAGCAACTTGTTCTGGCACACGATGTGCGCTCAAAGCATTAATTTCAAAAGGAATTTTAAATTCATTCAATATTTTTGCAGCTTCTTGCATAATAGGCATATCCGAAGTGCTACCCATTATAATACTTACTTTTGGTGTCATAAATTATTCTTATTTAGGATTTACATATTAAGCTTGTAAATTTAGCATTTTTAGGCACAAGAATAAAATAAATGCTTCGTTTTTTATAGCCTAATTTTCCGTAAATTCGCAGTTCAAAATTTGATTATGAGTAAAGTAATATTAAAAGATAAAACATTTAGAATTAACATTCCTGCAAATGAAATAAACAAAGCAGTGGGTGAAGTTGCACATCGAATTAATATTGAGTTAAAAGATAAAAAACCTCTTTTTCTTGCAGTATTAAATGGTTCTTTTATGTTTGCTTCCGACTTATTAAAAAAAATCACCATTGATTGTGAAATTTCATTTGTAAAAGTATCTTCTTATCATGGAACATCTACTTCGGGGTCTATCAAACAACTAATTGGCTTAAATGAAGACATAAAAGGAAGAACAATTGTAATCATTGAAGATATTGTGGATACAGGACTTACAATGGAAAATGTACTTCAACAATTAGAATTATTGGAGCCTGCAGAAGTAAAAATTTGCACACTTTTATATAAACCAGAAGCTTTTCGTAAAAAATTTGATTTAGACTATGTAGCCATTGTAGTACCCAATGATTTTATTGTTGGATATGGCTTAGATTACGATGGTTTGGGAAGAAACTTGCCAGACATTTATGTTCTAGATAAATAAACAAAAAACTAAATATAAAAACATAAAACCATGCTAAACATTGTATTATTTGGACCTCCAGGAGCAGGAAAAGGAACTCAATCAGAAAAATTAATTGCAAAATACAACTTGATTCATCTTTCAACAGGCGATATTTTTAGAGCCAATATAAAAGGGGAAACAGAACTAGGAAAATTAGCAAAAAGTTACATGGATCAAGGACAACTTGTTCCTGACTCGGTTACTATTAGTATGTTAGAAGCTGAAGTAAATAAAAACAACAATGCAAAAGGTTTTATTTTTGATGGATTTCCTCGTACACAAGCACAAGCAGTTGCATTGGATAACTTGTTAAAATCTAAAAAAACTTCTATTACACTAATGCTAGCTCTTGAAGTGCAAGAAGAAGAATTAAGAAAAAGATTATTATTAAGAGGACAAAATAGCGGAAGACCTGATGATCAAAATCCAGAAGTAATTCAAAAGCGAATTGATGTTTACAATAATGAAACAGCTCCGGTAAAAGATTTTTACACTTCACAAGGTAAATACCAAGGTGTTTATGGCATTGGTGAAATCGAATCAATATTTAAAGCACTTTGCGCTGTAATTGATTCGAAAATAAAGCCTACAACTAAAAATGCTTCGGTAAAAAAAGTGATTAGCACTACTCGTACAGCCGCAAAAAAAATTGCTAAGAAAAAGAAAGTGATGAAGAAAAAAGCAGCTAAAAAGGTTGTTAAAAAATCAACTAAGAAAAAAGCAGTTAAAAAGATAGCTAAAAATAAAACTACCAAACCGACAAAGAAAAAAGTGGTTAAAAAAAATAGCAAAAAAGCAACAAAAAAAGTCACTAAATCAGTCCGCCCGACAGGTAGAAAAGTTGCGAAAAAAGCAACTAAAAAGAAAGTAGTAAAAGTTGCTAAAAAAAAGGTGATAAAAAAAGTAACTAAGCCCAATCGTACAACAAGCAAAAAAACTGCGCCCAAAAAATTGGCAAAGAAACAAGCTAAAAAAATTGTCGCGAAGAAAAAAGTTGTAAAAAAGAAGAAAAAATAATTTTATAAAAAGTATGGATTCAAATTTTGTTGATTATGTGAAGATATGTTGCCGCTCCGGAAAAGGCGGAGCTGGATCTATACATTTACATCGCAGTAAATTAACTGCAAAAGGAGGCCCTGATGGCGGTGATGGTGGTCGTGGTGGACATATTATTGTTCGTGGGAATAAACAATTTTGGACCTTAATTCATTTAAAGTACCGCAAACATGTGATTGCTACACCCGGAGGAAATGGAGGAAGCGCCCGAATGACAGGCGCTCAAGGCAAAGATGAAATATTAGATGTCCCTTTAGGCACCATCATCAAAGATGCAGAAACAGGTGAGATTGAAGGAGAAATAACCGAAGACGGACAAGAAATAATTGTTACACCTGGTGGACGAGGAGGATTAGGGAATGATCATTTTAAATCATCTACAATGCAGACGCCTCGTTTTGCTCAACCTGGAGAACCCGGCAGAGAAGAATGGAAAATTTTAGAACTAAAAGTATTAGCAGATATTGGTTTGGTTGGTTTTCCAAATGCCGGAAAATCAACATTATTATCTGTAGTTTCTGCAGCAAAACCTGAAATTGCTAATTACCCTTTTACGACACTAGTGCCCAATTTAGGAATTGTAGAATACCGCGATTATAAATCATTTGTAATGGCCGATATTCCTGGAATTATTGAAGGGGCACATGAAGGAAAAGGAATTGGCTTACGTTTTTTAAGACACATCGAACGTAACTCTTCTTTATTATTTATGGTGCCTGCTGATGCAGATGACATTGTAAAAGAATACAAAATATTATTGAATGAGCTAGACCAGTTTAATCCGGAATTACTTCATAAAAAAAGGATATTAGCTATTTCTAAATGCGATATGTTGGACGAAGAATTGTTAGCTGAAATGAAAAAGGATATCAATAAACGATTCAAAGAAAAGAAAACAATTCCAGTGCATTATATCTCTGCTCAAACCGGTCAAGGAATTGTAGAGTTAAAAGATGAAATATGGAAACAATTAAATGCAAAAGATGATAAAGCATTTGATTATTAAAAATTTGCCCTAATAAAAAGAAGGAATGGGTATTATTGAAAGTATAAAACAACTCGATACCGAACTTTTTCTGTACCTGAACAGTAAGCATACTGCTTTTTTTGATGTGGTGATGTATTGGGCAAGTCACAAATTATTTTGGATTCCACTTTATTCTTTTTTTTTGTATTTAGCTTACAAGTACTTTGGAAAAAAAGTATGGATTGTGGCTCTTACCGCCACAATTGCGATTGTACTTTCCGATCAAATTTCTACACAACTTTTTAAAAACGTATTTCTGCGTTATCGCCCTTGTCATAATCTTTTAATTCAATCGCAAATTCATTTGAATGGCAATTGTGGCGGAACCTATGGATTTGTATCTTCCCATGCAGCTAATACATTTGCATTAGCTACACTTTTATTTTTGCTGTTTAAAAATAAAATTAAATATTTTGGAATAGTTATATTTAGCTGGGCATCTTTTGTATCTTACAGTAGAATATATAATGGTGTTCATTATCCTGCTGACATTTCAGTGGGAGCATTATTAGGAATTGTAGT
>JAEUTT010000340.1 GCA_016787165.1 Bacteroidia bacterium
AACGCATTTGGTTTACACCGTATCCTAACTGAACAAGTGAATTAGTTCCTAAACGTATCCAAGGAATATCACGAGCAACAGCTTCATCCACAATACTTCCGGTGCTTGGCCCTAAACGAACATCTTCGCGTATTTCGCGCATCTTTTTTAAGTCGGCTTGCAAATCATATGTTTCATTGTTCACCAATGCTTGAGCAATATTTACAGCAGATTCAGCAGCAAAAATCCCTACTTTCTCTTCAACATAACTAAATACAACATTGTAAACACCGGGGGTTTTTGTTTCTCGTGTTCGCCCAAAACCTGTTTCCATTCCTGCTAATGATTGTGTTTCAAGAGCAATGTGTTCAATTACATGTCCCATCCAAGTACCACGTTCAATGCGTTGAAAAAAACCCCCACGAACTTCTTCGGAACAACGGTGTTCAATCATTGTGGGAAACATAGCCTCTAATCGCTCTCTGAAACCGGGAATTTTATTGGTTGGTAAGCTTTCTAAATCCTCTAAATCCAGTCGCATTTGGATTAATTTTTTACGTCTAACGCTCCAAATGTTGGGCCCACGTAATGCTTGAATACTTAATATTTTCATAGATAAAAACGAATTGTTGTTTGTAATAGAGTAGTTTAGTCTTTGTCATCAATAGATAACCAAGCGATTAAGATAAAAGGAATTTTGTTCAAATCAAAGCAAAAACGTGTTTTAGCTGAAATAATGCACATCATTTTTTTAATAACTATGGAGAATTTAAGCGAGGACTTATTGATTTTTCAGATATTTTTATGCACTGAAATAGCTACTCATTTAATAGGCATCAATTTTTAAAATGATAACCTGGCGTATTGCATTTCACTAAAAAATAATTAAACAGAAATGAATCCAAAAGGAAAATTAATTGTGATTGGCGGAGCTGTTGACAAAGGCAGTTTTACCGAAAAAAATTTCGATAAACAGGTAGAGAAAAATTTAAATTTTTTCGAAACAGGAATTTTGAAACGCTTAATCATTGAGTCAAGGTTGAAAGAAAAATCTCATATTGAGATTATTACAACAGCATCAAAAATCCCAAAAGAAGTAGGGCCTGAATATGCAAAAGCATTTGAGTATTTAGGGGCAGGGAATGTTCACGTTTTGCACATTGAAAAACGTGAAGAAGCATTGGATCAAGAAAACATTGAACGCATTAGAAAAGCGGATATTGTTATGTTTACGGGTGGCGACCAACTTCGTTTGACTTCTATTTTAGGAGGTACTCCCATTCATAATTTAATATTGGAAAAATATAAAAACGAAGAATTTATTTTTGCAGGAACATCTGCAGGTGCTGCTGCTGCTTCTAATAGCATGATTTATCAAGGCTCAAGTAGTGAAGCATTATTAAAAGGAGAAGTAAAAATTACAAGTGGTCTAGGTTTAATTGATAATGTAATTATTGATACACATTTTGTGCATAGAGGTCGTATTGGACGTTTGTTTCAAGCGGTAGTAAACAATCCGAGAACATTAGGTATTGGTTTAGGAGAAGATACCGGTTTTTTAATTACCAACGGAAATTACATGGAAGCTATTGGCTCCGGACTTGTAATTTTAGTGGATGGCAGACATATTAAGGATACTAACCTTACTCAGGTAGAAATGGGAAATCCTATTTCAATTAAAAATTTAGTGGTGCATGTAATGAGTAAATACGATCATTATGATTTAGATAAGCATGAAATGACGATTCATTCAGAACAACACGTTTTAAAATAAATCAATGACTAAAAAAAACGCAATGAAAATAATTATACACGGAGGTTTTTTTAGTGAATCATCACAAAGTTTGGAAACAAAAATTGCCAAACAAAATTCCTTGAAACAAATTGTAAGTAATTCGTATGAATATTTAAAAACGCATACAGCACTTGAAACAGTTGTATTTGCTGTGGAACAATTGGAGAATGATGAGCTGTTTAATGCAGGTGTTGGCTCTCAGATTCAGAGCGATGGAAAAATAAGGATGAGCGCATCTATGATGGATGGCAAAACTAAAAGATTTAGTGGGGTGATAAATATTGAGAATGTAAAAAATCCAATTCGTGTTGCCGAAAAATTAGTTGATACAGTAGATAGAGTGCTTGGTGGAGAAGGAGCAACAAAGTTTGCACACTCCAATAATTTTGATTGGTTTAATCCTGAAATACCGCAACGCAGAAAAGAATACGAAACAAAATTAGAAAGCAAGTCGTTAGGAACGGTTGGTTGTGTTGCATTGGATGCACAAGGAAACATTGCTGCTGCTACATCTACCGGAGGAAAAGGGTTTGAAGTGCCCGGACGAATTTCGGACTCGGCAACTACTGCCGGAAATTATGCTACACAACACTGTGGTGTAAGTTGTACAGGAATAGGCGAAGATATTGTAAGTGCAGCTGTTGCCACAAAAATAGTTACACGTGTAAGTGATGGACTATCAATTGAAAAAGCATTTGACAAAACATTTGCTGAACTAAAAGAGATTGATGGCTTTGCAGGAGCAATTGCTATTGATAATAAAGGAAACATTCACCATTTAGATTCACATCCAAGTATGGTATTTGCAAGCTTTGATGGGAAAACCGTAAAAGTGTTCGAATAAATTCTACACTACAATATTCACAATTTTATTATGCACCACAATTACTTTTTTAGGTGTTTTGCCTTCTAAATATTTTTGTGTTTGCTCTAAAGTCAATACTTCTTTTTCAATTTGTTCTTTTGTTAATGCCAAATCATATTCTTGAAAGAAACGTGTTTTGCCATTAAAGGAAACCGGATAATTGAATGTGCTCTCTACTAAATAAGATTCATTGCATTCCGGGAATGTAGCATAGGTGATACTTTCTGTATGACCTAATTTACTCCACAATTCCTCTGCAATATGCGGTGCATAAGGGGCAATGATGATTGCTAATGGCTCCAATATTTCACGTTTGTTGCATTTTAAATCTGTAAGTTCATTTACACAAATCATAAAATTACTTACCGAAGTGTTGAACGAAAAGTTTTCGATATCGCTGGTAATTTTTTTAATGGTTTTGTGTAATACTTTTAATTCATCTTTTGTTGCTGGGTCATTTGAAATGTTCAATGCATCTCCGTTGTGATACAATCTCCATAGCTTACGAATAAAATTACTTACACCTGTAATACCGTTGGTATTCCATGGTTTTGAAAGCTCAAGCGGACCTAAGAACATTTCATACAAGCGCAATGCGTCAGCACCATGTTCCTCTACTATAGTATCAGGAGTGACAACATTAAGTTTTGACTTTGACATTTTTTCTACAACGGGAAGAACCTCTATTTTATCTTTTAAGAAAAGAGAGTCGAAATGTTTGTCGTTTCCTATTTTTTC
>JAEUTT010000345.1 GCA_016787165.1 Bacteroidia bacterium
ATTATATATGTTAAAGATTTAAACTATCACCCTTGCAACAAATAATCTTTTTATTTTTCTCAAAAATTCCCCGCACAATTTCAACCACTTTTTAGTCAATTCAAAACTGTTGTTTTTTTTGTAATAAAACACGACTCGCTAATACATGAACAATATTGGGATGGATACAATGAAGATGCTCACAGCAACTCCTTTTCAATGGCAAAAACATTTGTAAGCATTTTAATTGGAGCTGCTATTGACGATGGAAAAATTAAAAGTGTTGACCAACCCGTATCCGATTTTTTGGAAACATTTAAAGAAGGTGAAAATCAAAAATTAACCATTAAACATCTCCTCACAATGAGTTCGGGAATTAACTTTGATGAAGATTATGTTAGTCCGTTTGCCTATCCAGCACAAGCATATTATGGTTCCGAAATAATTGAACTTACCAATAAATACAAAGTAACAGAAGAACCTGGTAAAAAATTTAAATACTTAAGTGGTAATTCCGAACTATTAGGAATGATTATAGAAAAAGCAACGGGGAAAAAATTAAGCGAGTATATGTCCGAAAAATTATGGACTCCTATTGGAGCAAAAAACAGCGCATTCTGGAGCTTAGATCATAAAGATGGAATGGAAAAAGCCTATTGCTGTTTTAACTCTAACGCACCTGATTTTGCGCGTATCGGACAATTATTTTTAGACACCGGCAAATGGAATGGAACACAATTAATTAATCAAGAATATGTTTTAAACTCTATCATACCTGCCGATTTAGTAAATGATAGTGATGGTGAAAAAAATGATAAATATGGTTATGCATGGTGGTTAATTCCGAATTATAGAAATCATTCAATCTTTTATGCAAGAGGAATTTTAGGGCAGTACATTGTTTGTATTCCAGATAAAAATTTAGTTGTTGTTCGATTAGGTAAAAAACGCGAAAAACGCGCTGGCAATAACCACCCCGAAGATGTTTTCTACTATATCGATGCCGCATTAGATATGTATGCAAAGTAAAAATAAAATGTATGAAAAAAGATATCATAACACCACAAGTGGAAGACATTGCTGTGGCTGTTGTAAAAGAAGAAAATGAATTAGCAGAAACGATTTGGAATGTTTATCTAATAAATTTAAAAAAACACGACATTGAAAGTGTTTTAATTACCTCTCAAGGCTATGGATTACACAACAATGAAGAGGTTAGGACATCTACTTTACGCCATTTTTTAGACATCGTACAAGCTAAAAGCTTTTCAAAAATTGAACCTATTGTTGAATCGCTATTTGGTTTAAGTAATGAATATTGGGTAAGTTTTTACCACAACAAAATAATGTATGATAAAAAATACATTTTTTTACCCGAAAGCATAAAAGAAGAAAACTTTATTTTGGTTCCTTATATCAATAAAAAGGGCGTTATTATTAAATAATACGCTAAAAACATCCCATTATACATCTCTTTTTTAGCAGTTAAAAATGTAAAAAAAACTGTTTAAAAATCCCTCTTTTAAAAGCTAAAAACGTTAAATCATTTCTTATCTTTGAAAACTTAAAGCCCAATTGTTTGGGCTTAATTTTCAAACGTATGTTATTTAAAGAAATAATAGGACAAAAAGCGATTAAAGACAGGTTAATTCATTCTGTATCAGAAGGAAGGATTAGTCATGCACAATTGTTTTTAGGTCCCGAAGGAAGCGGAAGCTTAGCAATTGCTATTGCCTATGCTCAATTTATTTCTTGCAAGAACAAACAAGAAGCCGACTCCTGTGGAACTTGTTCAAGCTGTGTAAAATATAGCAAACTAGTTCATCCCGACTTACACTTTGCTTATCCAATTGCTCTTTCAAAAGAAAACAGAACAAGTACAAATGTAATTGCAGAGTTTCGTGAAGCGTTTTTAGATAACCCTTACCTTACACTTTTTAACTGGTTTGAATTGTTAGGCGCAGAGAACAAACAAGCTGTAATTGGAGTAGAAGAAAGTGCTGAAATTTTAAGAAAACTTAGCTTAACAACTTACGAAGCAGAATACAAGGTGATGATTATTTGGCAAGCAGAAAAAATGAATCAAGCCGCTGCTAATAAATTATTAAAAATACTAGAAGAGCCCCCAGATAAAACTTTATTTTTATTGGTTTGTGAAAGTGAAGAGCAATTGTTACGTACCATTGTTTCTAGAACACAGCTTATAAAAGTTCCAAAAATTTCTGATACAGATTTAACGCAAGCATTAGTTGGTAATCACGGCTTGTCAGCCGAAGATGCAGAAAATACAGCTCATTTAGCGGATGGAAATTATGCTGAAGCACTTTTGTTAATTAATGAAAATGAAAATGCTGCACAAAATTTATTAAGCTTTCAAAAGTTAATGCGTGCCAGTTTAAAGTTTGATGCAAAAGCTGTTCTTACATGGATTGATGAAATAAGCAAAGCAGGACGTGAGCGTCAGAAAAACTTTATTCAATATGCATTGCACATTATTAGAGAAAGTTTAATTGTTAATTATGGCGATGCCAGCTTAACCAAACTAGGAAAAGAAGAGCAAGAATTTGTAAAAAAGTTTGCTCCTTTTATTCATGTAAATAATATTGAGAAATTTTCAGAAGAATTAGATAAAGCATACTATCACATGGAAAGAAATGCAAATTCAAAAATATTATTTATGGATCTAGCATTTAAGTTTAATGAATATTTAAACGTACCAAAGCCAGCAATGGCTTAATTAAACAGTCCGAAAAAAATCGGCAATGAAAAACTAAAAAAGGAAAAACGAAATATGGGATGTAGTGGATGTTCAAGTAGCAGAGGATGTAGTACCGAAAGCAAAGGATTACCCGGAGGGTGTAGAAACAATGGCTCTTGTGGAACAGGAGGTTGCAACAAACTATCGGTATTTGATTGGCTAGCAAATATGGAACTGCCTAGTGGTCAAGCTCCATGCGATATCGTAGAAATTAGATTTAAAAATAGCAGAAAAGAATTTTTTAGAAATGTAAACAATTTACAACTTAATGTTGGAGATGTTGTTGCGGTAGAAGCTTCGCCAGGTCACGACATTGGTATTGTTTCTATTTCGGGTGAGCTTGTTCGCTTACAACTAAAAAAACAAAACGTAGATGCTAAATCAGAAAGCATAAAAAAAGTTTACCGAAAAGCCAAACAAGCAGATATTGAAAAGTGGCAAGAAGCACAGCGACTAGAATACAACACCATGCATCGTGCAAGAACAATGGCTGTAAAACTTGGCTTACAAATGAAAATTAGTGATGTTGAATATCAAGGAGATAAAACAAAAGCTATTTTTTATTACACTGCTGACGAACGTGTTGATTTTAGGGAGTTAATTAAAGTGATGGCTGATGAATTTAAAGTACGCATTGAAATGAAGCAAATTGGCGCCCGACAAGAAGCAAGTAGATTAGGAGGTATTGGCTCATGTGGAAGGGAATTATGCTGTTCTACTTGGCTTACCGACTTTAGATCTGTTGGCACAAGTGCTGCACGCTATCAACAATTATCACTCAACCCTTTAAAACTTGCCGGTCAATGTGGAAAACTTAAATGCTGTTTAAACTATGAATTAGATAGTTATTTAGATGCTTTACATGACTTCCCGGAAGTAAACAATGTAAAACTTGAAACAGAAAAAGGAAGAGCTTTTCATCAAAAAACAGACATTTTCAGAAGAACCATGTTTTTTTCGTACACACACGAACCCGATAATTTTATTGCACTTAGCGTAGACAGAGTAAAAGAAGTAATGGCTTTAAATGCAGATGGGAATAAACCTGCTGACCTTACCATGCATGTCGAAAGAAAAGTTGTTGAGAAAAAACCCGACTATGAAAATGTTGTTGGTCAAGATGATTTAACTCGTTTCGATAAAAAGAAAAACAACAAATCAAAAAATAGGAATAAAAAAAAACCACAAGGTCAAGGGGCCAATAATAATTCAGCAACTCAAACACCAAAGCAAAATAGCGGACAAAATCCTAATCAAGGAGGAAACAAGTCAAATAACAATAAACCCAGCAATAACAGAAGACCAAATAATAACAGGCCAAAACCAAACAACAACAGTCCAAAACCACCACAAGCATAATTTATACTATGAGTAAATTGCAGTCGAATTTTATTTATAACACCATTAAATTTTTAGTTGTTCTGTTATTTGCATCATGTGATAACAATCGAATTTTTGAAGAAAATAAAGCAATTACAGGCGAAGGTTGGAGTGTTAATGATGTTAAATTATTTGACGTAGATATCAAAGATCCGGCAACAACAACTAATTTTTACATCAACATTCGTAATGCTGATGGATATCCGTATAGTAATTTATTTTTATTTGTAAAAACAATTTTTCCAAATGGAAAAATGAGCAATGATACACTTGAATGTATTCTTGCTGACGAAAAAGGGAAATGGCTAGGAAGTGGAATTGGAGATATTTATGATAATCAGATACCTTTTAAACGAAATGTCCGTTTTCCATTAGCAGGAAAATACACTTTTGAAATCCAACATGGAATGCGAACCGACAATGTTCCACTTATTATGGATGTTGGACTAAGAATTGAAAATGCAGAATAAAATGGCAGGAGCAAACAAACAAAACAATAAAAAACCAATTCTTTGGTTTTGGATTTTATCGCTAAGTCCGATAGTTACAATTTTTTTGATTATTCTTTGTGTTCGCATTTTTTCTGACTTACCCAAAACAGAAGAACTACAAAATCCTAAAACATTACTAGCAACCGAAATTTATTCAAGCGATATGAAAGTACTTGGTAAATTTTATGCCGAAAATAGAACCAATGTAAAATACAAAGACATTTCTCCTTATGTTGTAAATGCACTTTTAGCAACCGAAGATGCTCGCTTTTACGAACACTCCGGAATTGATATAAAAGCATTAGGAAGGGTTGCTTTTGGTGCACTAACAGGCAATTCATCCAGTGGCGGTGGAAGTACCATTACACAACAATTAGCTAAAATGCTTTTCCCACGTGAAGACTTAAGCAAAATTGGCTTAGTAATACGTAAATTTAAAGAATGGATTATTGCTGTTAAGCTTGAAAGAGAATATACCAAAGAAGAAATTATTGCATTGTATTTAAACAAGTTCGATTATGTAAACAATGCTGTTGGAATTAAATCGGCTGCACAAATTTATTTTAACACCACACCCGATTCATTAAAAATTGAACAGGCTGCAATGCTTGTTGGAATGGCAAAAAATCCGGCACTTTTTAATCCTAATCGCTTTCATGATAGAGCAGAAGGAAGAAGGAACACTGTTTTACAACAAATGTATAAATATGGTTATATTACAAAAGAGGCCAGTGACTCATTACAACAAATTCCTTTAAAGCTCGACTTTCATCCTGAAAGTCATAATGAAGGATTAGCTCCTTATTTCAGAGAATATTTACGTGATGTGTTTTTAAAAAAATGGTGCGAAGAAAATCGTAAACCCGATGGAACAAAATACGATGTATATCGTGATGGATTAAAAGTGTATACCACCATCGACTCACGTATGCAACGTTATGCCGAGCAAGCAGTAACCGAACATTTGACCGATCTGCAAGCTGCATTTTTTAAAGATTGCGCTCGCAAAAAAAATGCTCCCTTTGCTTGGAATGTTTCAAAAGATGAAATAAGCACTATCATGAATCAAGCAATGAAACGTAGTGAACGTTATCGAGTGCTTAAAAAAGCAGGCTTGTCATTAGATGAAATAGAAAAAATATTTAATACCGCCATTCCTATGAAAGTGTTTACATGGCAAGGTGAAAAAGACACCGTGTTAAGTCCTTGGGATTCTATTAAATATGCAAAGCATTATTTACAAACAGGATTTATGTCAATGGAACCACAAACAGGGTATATCAAAGCATGGGTGGGAGGTATTAACCATAAATATTTTCAGTATGATCATGTTCAAATTGGCCATGCACGACAAGTAGGCTCTACTTTTAAGCCTTTTATATATGCACTTGCCATTCAAGAAGGATATTCGCCTTGTTATCGATTACCGAATGTACCAACAACAATTGCTTATGATGGCAAAGAATGGACTCCTTCTAATTCAGATGATAAATTAAATGGTCGAATGCTAACCATTCAACAAGCACTTGCAAATTCTGTAAATTATATTTCTGCGTATTTTATGAAACAATTTGGTCCGCAAGCAACAGTAGATTTAATTCGAAGAATGGGAATTGTTTCACCCGTAGAAGCCGTGCCTGCTATTTGTTTAGGAACTCCTGAAATATCTGTATTTGAAATGGTAGGTGCTAATGCAACTTTTGCCAACAAAGGCACTTGGATTCAGCCCACATTTGTAACACGCATTGAAGATAAAAATGGAAAAGTGCTTGCTGATTTTGTTCCAAAAATAGAGGAAGTAATGAGCGAAGAAAAAGCATACATTATGGTGGAGTTAATGAAAGGCGTTGTTACATCCGGAACAGGTGTTCGTTTGAGATACAGGTATAAATTAAATCAGCCTATGGCAGGTAAAACAGGAACAACTCAAAACAATTCGGAT
>JAEUTT010000401.1 GCA_016787165.1 Bacteroidia bacterium
CCATTACTGAAAAAGGAAATGGTAAAAAGCCACAAATTGGTGACAAAGTAAAAGTACATTATACCGGAAAGTTATTAAATGATACAGTGTTTGATAGCTCAGTAAAACGTGGACAACCATTTGAATTTAAATTGGGTGCCGGACAAGTAATTAAAGGATGGGATGAAGCATTTCAATTATTGCAAGTAGGTGATAAAGCGACTATCAAATTACCTGCTGATATTGCTTATGGAGATAGAGCAATGGGAAGCATTCCTGCTAATTCAATTTTAATATTTGATGTGGAATTACTTGATTTTACTGAAGGTATTCGTCAGTGGGATGGAAAAGGAAAAGATACCATTACCACAGCAAGTGGCCTAAAATACATGATGATTAAAGAAAACAAAACAGGTCAAAAAATTGAAGCAGGCAACCAAGCTACTGTTCACTACAGTGGATATTTTAAAGATGGTAAAATGTTTGATTCTTCGGTAGAGCGTGGTCAACCATCTAAATTAAAAGTAGGTAAAGGGCAAGTAATTAAAGGTTGGGACGAAGGTTTGGCTTTATTGCGTAAAGGCGAAAAAGCAAAATTATTTATTCCTTATCAGTTAGGGTATGGTGAGCAAGGTTATGGACCAATACCTGCTAAAGCAGAACTGATTTTTGATGTAGAAATTGTAGATATACAAGTGCTTGTAGCACCAGTTTTATTTGATGTTAAAAATTTAACTGCTCAAAAAACAGCCTCAGGATTAGAATATTATGAAGTAAAACGTAGCGGAAGCACTGTTAGAGCAGAAGCCGGTAAAACAGTTAAAGTACATTACAGCGGTTATTTAGCCGATGGTAAAATGTTTGATTCATCTGTAGAGCGTGGTGATCCTATTGAGTTTCCATTAGGACAAGGAATGGTAATTCCGGGTTGGGAAGAAGGAATTGCATTGATGAATGTAGGGGATAAATTACGTTTGGTAATTCCTTATTATTTAGCGTATGGAGAGCAGGGGAGAGAGCCTATTATTCCTGCAAAAGCAGATTTAACTTTTGATGTAGAATTGATAGAAGTAAAATAATATAAAAGAGTTTAAAAAAGAGGTGAACAAATTTTGTTCGCCTCTTTTTTTATTGATACTTTTAGATTTTAATCTATGGCATTGCGCTTATCCGACTATGGCAATTAAGAATAAAGTTTACACCATTTTTATTTATCTTCTTTTTTCATTGTCTTGTTTTTCTCAAGGCTCTATATCCTTAATTAAGATTGATGATTTAACTTTTCATAATCAAAATGAAAAACATTATTTCGAAAAATTTAATGGGGCTCCTGATTTTAAAACACTATTTGGTTTGCTGTTTAATTCATTTGAAAAGGAAAAAACAGGGAATTTGGCAGAAGCAATTAAAAAAGTTGAATTTCATGTAGCATATCTAAAAAAAGAAGTAATTGGTTTGTCAGATGTTAAAAAGGTTAAATATGTATATAAATACATCCACAAACATTTCTTAAAAGTATACAAGCTAAATAATTCATTTGTTGATATTTTTGAATCTGGTGAGTATAACTGCGTTTCTGCATCAGCATTATATGCACTAGTATTCGATCAACTGGAAATACCATATCAGGTTAGAGAAATTCCACAACATGTATACTTGTTGGCCTATCCGAATTCAATTAAAATTGTAGTTGAAACAACTTCTCCAACAAAAGGTTATTTTCAATTTAATAGTAGTTTTATGGCTGCTTTTGCTAAAAAATTAGTAGAGTCGAAAATTATCACAAAACAAGAGTATGAATCTACTTCGGCTGATGCATTATTTAATAAATACTATTTTTCATCAACAGGAATAAATTTAATTGAATTAGCGGGTTTGCAGTATAGCAATTTTGCTATTTATAATTTAGGAAAAAACGAGTACAAAGCAGCATTGGAAGAAGCAAAAAAAGCAATCTTCCTTTTTCCTGGCGATAGAAATAAATATTTGTTTGAATATACTGTAGCTGTATCTGTAGATAAATTGGGTTACGAAACAATTGACAATGTAAATAATTTGTCCATATTATGCCGATTCCACAAACCCTCTGATTATGAAATAAAAGCAGAGTTTATTCAGAATGAATTTTATAAAATTATTAATGCTCAATTAATTAAAAATTTAAATTATGAATTGCTTGAAAAGTCATTCAATATAATTTATGCTGAAATAAGCGATAGTGTTTTTAAAAATGAAATTGCTTTAGCTTATTATTATGAAATAGCAAGAGTAGGTCTTTTGAATTCTAAAAACATTGAATTTGAGATAGAAAATTTGAGTAAAGCGTATTCTATCAATATAATAAATGCGAATACTCGTTCATTGATTTTAGGTGTTTATGTTAAGTATATTGATAAATTTTCTGATTCAAGAAGTATTATTGAGAAGTCGGATATGTTTGCTAACACGTTTGATTTTTTAAAAACGAATGATATATTCCTTTCAATAAAAGCAAACTGTTATTTAGATTTGGCCTACCAAAGTTATTATTTGGGTGAACTAGCAAAGGGTGATAAGCATATTCAAGATTTTGAAAATTTAATGAAATCAAATACAGAAATTGAAGCAAAGGAATTATTTATTGAAAAAGCGTATGCTCAAGCTGCTGTTGAGTATTATAAAAAGGGAAATAAAGCAAAAGCAAAACAGTTTTTAAATAACGGAATTAAATACGCACCCTATAGTTTTGGATTGATGCAACGATTGAAAAGCTTTTAATAATTGTTTGCCGAAATCGTAATTGTTTTTGTTTGAATAAATGTATTTCCCATTGATGTTTTTCTGTATGCTCCAATTATTAAATCTTCCATTACAAATCCGCCTATCCCAATATTGTATTCTAGTATAAA
>JAEUTT010000405.1 GCA_016787165.1 Bacteroidia bacterium
GTGGAAAGCGTTTGCGTGTATGGCAATCCTGTGTTTTTTAATTTGTCGAGCGTAGTTTTGTTTGCTTTTTTTATAACATTACTCAAACGTGTCAACTCTTTTTCCGCTTTGTTTAAAATAAGTTCATTGGATGGATGAGCAATGATAAAGAGTAATGTGTTTTGATAATCTTCAAAATTAGAACTCGTAGTTAATTTTTTTTTTGAGAGTTCATCAAGTAGTTTGTTTTTTATAGATTCACTTTCGGAATCATATCTGTTACAAACAGTTTTTAGTTGAGCTAATAATGCTTTAAAAGTAGTATTCATGGTAAGTTTATTTAATGTTATAAATGTACTTATTTTTAGCTGTAAGTACACTTTGGTGGCTAAAAAAGATAAACCAATAATTAATTTTTATTCCGCCAAAATCTATTTATCTTTATGCTTCTAAATCCCAAACAAATGAGAATAAAATTAATTTTTGCAATTACTTTTTCTGTTTTTGCTTTTTCAAAATCAAATGCTCAGTATTCATCTCAAAACATTTCAATGCTTGGTCATTGGTATAATCCTTTGCAGGCTGCAGAGCCTGGATATGGGATAAAATACAATGGTTGTTGGGCTTGGGTAGATACAGCAGATAATATGAAAGAATATGCAATTATTGGTAGTAGTAGTGGAACACATATCATAGATATTTCAGATCCAACAAATCCTATTGAACGTGATTATGTTCCCGGAAGAAGAAATATGTGTATTTGGAGAGAGTATAAAACATATGGAAAGTACTTGTATGCAATAAGTGATGATAGCTCTCCGAATAGTTTTCAAATAATGGATTTGAGTTATTTGCCCGATTCGGTACATGTGATACATGATGATGTTACAATTTTTGAACGTTCACATACTTTGTTTGTGGATGGCGATAAGTTATACTGTGGAAGTGTAACCTACCCTGGTACAGGTGGTCATTATTCAATGATTGTTTATAGTTTAGCCGATCCTGCAAATCCTACTTTATTGAGAGCTTTAAATAGTGACTATTCAAATATTAATCATGTTCATGATATGTATGTTAGAAATGATACTGTTTATGCTTCATGTGGTTATCAAGGTTTGTACATGTACAAATACAACACAGGAAGTAATACCTTTTCATTGATTAATTCATTAACATCCTATCCTGGACAAGGCTATAATCATAGTAGCTATTTAACACCAAATGGAAGAATATTAGCATTTTGTGATGAGGTGCCTGCTAATATGCCTGTAAAATTATTGGATGTAAGCGATATGCAAAACATGTCGGTTGAAAGTACATTTAAATCAAATGAAGGGGCAACACCTCACAATCCTTATATGATAGGAAATAATCATTTATTGGTTTCGTATTATCAAGATGGCTTGCAAATTTTTGATATTTCAAATCCCGCAGCTCCTGTTCGTACTGGCTTTTTTGATTCGGATACATTAGCGGGAGTAAATACTAATTTTACTGGGTTTACTCCTTATCATGGTAATTGGGGTGCCTATGTTGATTTGCCAAGTGGAAACATTGTGATTAATGATATGCAAAATGGCTTATTTGTTTTAAATGCAAGTCTTGCTTTGAGTGTAAATGAGAATCAAGCAAATTCAGGAATAAGTACCGCATTTATATATCCTAATCCAACATCTGATAATGTTTCTTTGTCATTAATGATGAAAGCTACCGATGAATTGGTAATTGAACTTTTTGATTTAATGGGACGAAAAATTGTATCAGAAAGAGAAAAAGTGCTAATTGGTAATAGTTCCAAAACTATTAATTTAATTAATGTTTCCGAAGGTATTTATGTTTTAAAAATTACAGGAAAGGAAATTAATTATTCGCAAAAGCTGATAAAAAAATAAATATTTATGCTTACGCAAGTACTCATTTTTGTTGTTGCCATTGCCATTTTATTGATTTCGGCTCAATTTTTTACAAGTGCAGCCGAACAAATAGGAAAATATTTTAAAATGCCTTCATTTGTGGTGGGTGTTTTTATTGTAGGTATTGGCACATCTTTACCTGAATTAGTATCTTCAATTTTAGCTGTTCAACAATCCGTTTCGGAAATTGTTCCTGGCAATGTAATGGGTTCAAATATTTCTAATGTGTTATTAATTACAGGCCTTGTGGCAGTTTTTAATCGCAAAGAAATTAAACTTACGCAATCCTATATTTTTATTCATTTGCACTATTTGATTGGTGCTTTTTTTATTTTTACAATCATTGCATTTGATGGTGAGATTATCTGGTACGAAGCAATTGTTGGCCTTTTAGCGTTTATTATTTATTCACTGTATTTAATCCATGACGATAGAAAAGAACACTTGTTGGATGAGATAAAAACGCATAAAAAAGATCCTTTTCCGGTTAAACAAGCACTAATTATTTTAGCTTGTTCGTTTGGAATATATTTGGGTGCAGATTACACTATTTCTTCTCTTTCCTTCATAGCTGGGCACTTTCAAATAGCGCCATCCGTCATTGCATTAACAGTACTTTCAATAGGCACAACATTACCTGAGTTAGCCGTAAACATAACCGCTATTCGTCAGGGAAAAGCGGAAATGGCGGTAGGAAATGTATTAGGCTCTTCCATTTTTAATTCATTGGTGGTTCCTGCTATTGCTTCCTTTTTTGGTAGCATAGCCGTGCCCGATCATTTACTTGCTTTTTCATTACCTGTAATGATTGGTAGCGGACTCTTTTTTTACTTGCTTACGCATGATAAACGAATATCACCTTGGGAAGGAAGTTTATTTGTGTTTATTTACACTCTTTTTATCCTAAAAATTGCCGTTCCATAGCTAATTTTTCGCTCAAAACAATTGTTATTTTTTTGTATCTTTCGCGCTTAAATTAAGCAATTACAAAATGAGTATTTACGATAAGTACGAAGCCGTAATAGGATTAGAAGTTCATGCACAATTAGTTACTAAAAGCAAAGCGTATTCAAGCGATTCAACCGAATATGGTGTACTGCCCAACACAAATGTAAGTCCGATTACACTAGGTCACCCAGGTACACTTCCTAAAGCAAATGAAAAAGTAATTGCATATGCTGTTCGCTTAGGATTAGCTTGTAAAAGTTCTATTCGTGAGGTAAACGAGTATGCACGCAAAAATTATTTTTATGCCGATTTGCCAAAAGGCTATCAAATCACTCAAGATAAAACACCCATTTGTGAAGGAGGATACATTACCATAAAGTTAGCAGACGGCACCGAGAAAAAAATTAATTTGATTCGCATTCATATGGAGGAGGATGCTGGGAAAAGCATTCACGATATTGACCCATACGATACACTAATAGATTTAAACAGAGCGGGTGTTCCTTTGGTAGAGATTGTAAGTGCGCCCGATATCAGAAGCGGAGAGGAAGCATACCAATATTTAACAGAGGTTCGAAAATTAGTGCGTTATTTAGAAATTTGTGATGGAAACATGGAAGAAGGAAGTTTGCGTTGTGATGCCAATGTTTCGGTTCGTTTAAAAGATGCAAGTGAATTTGGTAAACGTACCGAAGTAAAAAATATGAATTCCATACGTAATGTTCAAAGAGCAATTGAGTATGAAATAAAACGACAAATAGAAGCCGTTGAAGCAGGCGAAGAAATAACGCAAGATACGCGTAGCTTTGATGCTGTTGCAGGAACAACATTTGTGATGCGTAGCAAAGAGATGGCAAATGATTATCGTTATTTTCCTGAACCAGATTTGCAACCCGTAATTGTTTCGCAAGAATATATTGCAAAAGTAAAAAGTGTATTGCCTCCTTTGCCAAATGATTTGTTTAAAAAATATACAAGCTTGGGATTATCTGAATACGATGCAGGTGTACTTACCGATAGCAAAGAAATTGCCTTGTATTTTGAAGAAATAATTTCAAAAACAAAAAATACCAAATCAGCAGCCAATTGGTTAACCGTTCAAATTAAATCGTATTTGAATGATAATGCTTTGCATATTTCTGACTTTAAAATTTCGCCCGAACGAATTGCTCAGCTGGTTGATTTTATAGATTCAGGAAAAGTGAGTCACACGATTGCTACTCAAAAAATATTTCCAGTGATGATGGAACATCCTGACAAACTGCCTTCGGCTATAGCCGAAGAAAATGGATGGATTCAAGAAAGTGATACAAATGCTTTAGCAGAATTTGTTAAACAAGCAATTGCAAAATATCCTGATAAGGTACAAGAATATAAAAATGGAAAAACAAATTTAGCAGGCTTGTTTATGGGTGAAGTGATGAAGCTTTCGAAAGGGAAAGCAGATCCTAAAATTGCAAATGAATTAGTAAAAGAAATGCTTGAAAAAGCGTAAAATAAAACGTATGATAAATTTAAAAATAGTAAGTGTTGCTTTTTTTGCAACAGCAATGGTTGCTTGCTCCTCCACTTCAGAGGATGAAAACGGAT
>JAEUTT010000452.1 GCA_016787165.1 Bacteroidia bacterium
TAACCACTATCAAAAGAAGTTAAGTATACTGTTCGATTTAAAGTAAATGTATAGGGGTTGTTCTTATCAATAATTGTATCAATTTTTGATTGTTGAACCACTTCAATTTCTTTTCTAATGGTATCTGTTATTTCAGGAAAATGAACTCTGATGTATTTTCCGTTATCTAAACGATATTTTACAGACAATTTTAATTTTGCTTGCTCACCAATTTTAATGGATGAAGTATCTAATTGTGCTTGCGCTTGAATATCTTGAGCATAGCTACTTTGAAAAAAAGCTATTATTAATAATAAAATTATTGATAAGCATATTTTTTTATGAAGTGAGTTATAGGTCATACAAAGTTTGATCAACAGATTATCGTCTTTTAAATAAATTAGTAAGAGGCACAATGTAAGATTCAGATGTACTTATTTTAGCTGAATCAACACCACTTTTATTAAACACATCATTTAAATATTTTTCTTTTTTTAATGCTTCAGCAGCAAAAGATGCTCTCACTTTTTTATCTGAAGTATCTACCCATTTAACATCTCCTGTTTCAGCATCCTTCATTTTCAACAATCCTACATCTGGCAATTCTTGCTCTCTTTTATCATAAATTCGTAATGCTACTAAATCGTGTTTTTTATTAGCTATTTTTAAAGCATCAGAAAAATCAGGGCTAACAAAATCAGAGATAACAAAAGCGATACTTCTTTTTTTAATAACCCCTGTTAAATATTTTAAAGCTAATTGAACATCTGTTTTTTTATGTTCTGGTTCAAACTCAATTAAATCACGTATAATCCTTAATACATGACTTTTTCCTTTTTTAGGAGGGATAAATTTTTCAATTTTATCTGAAAAAAATATAACACCTATTTTATCGTTGTTTTGAATAGAAGAAAAAGCTAATACAGCACAAAGCTCAGTAATTAATTCTTGTTTAAACTGTTTTTGAGTTCCAAATTCACCAGATCCACTCACATCTACTAACAGCATTACAGTCATTTCACGCTCTTCTTCAAATACTTTTACATATGGATGATTAAAGCGAGCAGTAACATTCCAATCTATAGTTCTAATGTCGTCTCCTGCTTGATATTCACGAACTTCACTAAAGGTCATACCTCTTCCTTTAAAAGCACTATGATACTCTCCTGAAAAAATTTGATTGGAGAGTCCTCGTGTTTTTATTTCAATTTTTCTAACCTTTTTTAAAAGTTCTGCCGTTTCCATTTCCGAATTTTAAGCTTGTACTTATGGCACTTCAACTGTATTTAAAATTTCGTTAATGATCATTTCGGATGTAATATTTTCGGCTTCAGCTTCGTATGTTAAGCCAATACGATGACGCATAACATCAGTACACACGGCTCTAACATCTTCAGGAATAACATATCCTCTACGTTTAATAAAAGCGTATGCTTTTGAAGCCATTGCCAAATTAATACTTGCACGAGGTGAACCCCCAAAACTGATTAAACCTTTAAATTTATCAAGTTTATAATCTTGAGGAAAACGTGTTGCAAATACAATATCAACAATATATTTTTCAATTTTTTCATCCATATATACATCTTTAACCACTGTACGTGCAGTTAGGATGTCTTCTGTTTTTAAAATTGGATTAACAGTAGGGTATTCACTCAACAAATTTTGACGAATAATTTTTCTTTCATCTTCTTTTGTAGGATAGCCTATTACCAATTTTAACATAAATCGATCCACTTGAGCTTCGGGCAAAGGGTAAGTTCCTTCTTGCTCCACAGGATTTTGAGTTGCTAATACTAAAAAAGGATTAGGCAATTTAAATGTTTGCTCTCCGATAGTTACTTGACGTTCTTGCATTGCTTCTAATAAAGCACTTTGAACTTTTGCAGGAGCACGATTAATCTCATCGGCTAAAATAAAATTCGCAAAAATTGGTCCTTGTTTTACAGAAAATTCTTCCTTCTTTTGATTATAAATCATTGTACCAATTAAATCGGCAGGCAATAAATCAGGGGTAAACTGTATGCGACTAAAATTAGCATGAATGGTATTGGCTAAAGATTTAATAGCTAAGGTTTTTGCAAGACCAGGAACTCCTTCCAACAAAATATGTCCATTTGAAAGAAGACCAATCAGCAATCGCTCAACCATGTATTTTTGACCTACTATTACTTTATCCATTTCCATGGTAAGTAAATCCACAAAGGCACTATCGCGTTGAATACGCTCATTTAATTCTTGAATATCAGTCATTGTAAAATTGTTTTATAAGAAATGTACTTTGTTTAGCATTTTAACACTGCAAAATTAGTGTAAACTAACAATGACAACACTTTAGGGATGTTAAAAGTTGTTAAAGAAAAAAATGAAATAAGCTGAATTAAAAACGGATACCGATAACCAAAATATCATCTACTTGTTGGTAAGAACCTTTCCAATTTTCAAACGAATATTCTAATGTTTTAGCTTGTTCGTCCATGGCTTGAGCTTGAATACCAAGCAATAATTCATTCAATCGTTTTACCATGAATTTTTTACCTTTTTCGCCACCAAATTGATCAGCATATCCATCGCTACACATATAAAAAGTATCCCCTTTATCAATAGAAATGGTATGGCATGTGAACTTTCGCTGAATATCTAGTTGAGAACCGCCTATTGGAAATTTATCCGCTTCAATTTTTCCAAAAGTGCCATTTTTAATCATAAATAAAGGGCGATAAGCACCTGCAAATTTGAGTTCATTATTTTTAGTATCAACAGAGCATATCGCCACATCCATCCCATCGCTGGTATCTACAATATTGGTTCCTTGTTTTAAGGCTGTTTGTACGCCTTTATGCAATGAATTTAATATTTGGTCAGGCTCCGTAATGCCATTTTCACTAATAATTTGATTTAGTAAATTATGTCCAATCATACTCATAAATGCTCCAGGAACACCATGCCCTGTACAATCTACGGCAGCAATAATTTTTTTACCATCTTTTACTCCAAACCAATAAAAATCTCCACTTACAATATCTTTTGGCTTGTATAGTACAAATGACTGAGGAAAACTTTTAGTGATTTGTTCTAAAGGAGGTAAAATTGCTAATTGAATACGCTTTGCATATTGAATGCTACTCGTGATATCTTTATTTTTTTGAGCGAGCTCTTGGGTTCTCTCTTCAACTTTTTCTTCTAGCAATTTATTTTCTCTTTTTATAGCGCTTGTTCTATATTTTAAAAAACCCCAAAAACCACCAATAACTATAATAACACACAAACCATAAAACCACTTGGTTTGCCAAAATGGAGGATTAATTTTTATGTGTAAGGTTACTCCTTCATCGTTCCATATTCCATCACTGTTTGCCGCTCTTACTTTAAAAACATAGTCTCCACCCCTAAGTTCTGTGTAGCTTGCATAACGCTGTGTGCTTGGTGGCGACCAGTTTTCATCTACCCCTTCTAGTTTAAAAGTATATTTATTTTTTCCTGGCATTTGGTAATCCAATGCAACAAAATCAAATGAGAAAAAGTTTTGTTGCCAAGAAAGCTCAATATACTTTTTGTCATAGATAAGCGTATCTAAATCTACTTCTTCACCAAAACGTTTATAAGAAGTTATTTTAACAGATGGAATATTTTTATTGTCCGCTATTTTTTCAGGAATAAATGTATTAAAGCCATTTACACCACCCACAAACATTTCTCCTGTATGAATGGATTTAAAAAAAGCGCCTTGATTATGTTCTAACCCTTGCAAGCCATCATTCACATCATAATTTCTGAATGCGCTTCCATTTATATTTTTTACAAATGGATTAAATTTTGAAACCCCTTTATTTGTAGTAAGCCATAAATTTCCAGCATTATCAGCCATAATGCAATAAATATAAGCATTAGGCAAACCATCCTTTTCATAAAAATGCTCGAATCGTTTTGCTGTTCTATTGTATTTATTTAAACCATTTGTAGTTGCAAACCATAAATCATGATTACGATCTTCATAAATATGATTAATTGAATTTGAACTTATACTATTTTTCTTTTCATCTCTAACCAATACTTCATCCACCTTTTCGGTTTGTTTATCAAACTTATTCACTCCTCCTCCTTCTGTTCCTATCCATAAATCATTTTTACTATCTTGAAAAATAGTATAGATATTCAAACTTGTTAGTCCATGTGCACTTGTATAATTTTTAAATTGATTTGTTTGTTTGTTATATGAAAATATTCCTCCGCCATATGTTCCAATCCACATGAGTCCTTGCTTATCTTGGTATATACATACAACAGTACCATATTGAGGTTTTTTAAATTCAGAAAATGTTTTAATTCTTTTCGTTTTTTTATCATAACAAACAACGCCTCCTCCCCAAGTTCCTACCCAAATTAAACCATCTGAATCTTCGCACAATGACAAAATAGAATTGTTATTTGCAACAGACAAATCAGGATATTGTGTGTATGTATCCGTTTCTCTATCAAATGAAGATAAGCCTCCATTACTAGTACCAATCCATAAAATACCTTCTTTATCTTCTAATAAGGCAAGTACAACATTACTTAATAAGCTATTTTTCGAGGCATCACGCTTTTTATAATAATTAAATTTACTACTCGATCGGAAGTATACATTTACACCACCGCCTTCTGTACCAATCCAAACTGAACCAACTTTATCATGAAATACAAACTTAACCTGATTGCTATTGATACTATTTTGATTTTTTTCATCAAATGTATAATGCTTGAATCGGCCTGTTTTTTTGTAATACTGATCTAAACCACCACCATACGTTCCAATCCAAATAACACCATTATCATCTTCGGTTACAGATGTTACTCGATCATTTATAATTGAATTGTCGGTATGATTATTTTTAAGGTGACTTAAAAACTTACCTGTTTGTGGATTAAATATCTCAACCCCATCACCATACGTTCCAATCCAAAAAATCCCCTCCTTATCCTCCAGTATACTTCTTACCTTATTTGAATTTTCATACAATAAATTCCCTTTACTATCAAATTCTTGGTATGATTTAAAAAGCTTTATTTTTTTATCGTATGAATTTAAACCACCACCATACGTTCCAATCCAAATTAATCCATCTACTGTTTGATGCAAACACCAAACGCTATTATGTGATAATGAATTAGGTGTTTTTTTGTCATTTAGGTAACGGGTAAATGTTTCCGTTTTTTTGTCAAATGCGTTTAATCCTTCATCTGTTCCTACCCATATTATTCCTTCATTATCTTCTAAGATAGCACGCACATTATTATTGCTAATTGTTTTAGAACTACCTAGTTTACTATAATAATGCTTAAA